>JAKBSX010000555.1 GCA_021844725.1 Actinomycetes bacterium
GCACTGCTGGCAATTTCGCCGACAACGAAAAAAGGATGCATGATGGATGAGTCGTCGTATGGATATATAATAAAAATTGTTACATGTAACAGGTTAACAAAATATATATCATATACATCATATATAGTATATATATTATATACGCCCCGGAAGTGGCGGCGAATTCAGCAAAGCCTGTGTTTGTTCGCACAGCGTCAAAACAGCTGTGGGAGGCGGATATTGGGTATGTTTGGTGAGGCATCGACAGCCTGGTGAAGGCTGCTGACGGCAGGGAAACGCTGAGTCATTTCACAGCATGCTGAATACAGGACATATCTGGCCAATTGAGTTGGACAGCTATACATTGAGAAGGCAATCCACGACTGCAATAACGCCAGTGTACACCAAACCATAGGCTGTACGACACCCAACGAATTCTACGACAAATGCAGTGAGAACATGGAAAGGAGGTGGAACCATTAATTCTTTTTCCAGCGGAGTGATTCAAAACACAAGGGTCCATTCCAAGCTACTTAGCGCACGATGCCCGTGTACTCCATCACAGGAATAAAGATGGAAACTGACCGTTTCTTTTTTACCCTAAACTGCGGTACTGAGCTAATCAAAAAGTCGAAATACGAGTTTCTTCTTTTACTTATTTGATTGAAGTGCCCATTACTATACGGCAACTAGATACAAATATCGAACTTATAGAGTCACCATTTAGAGATATAAAACTGAATTTGCTGAGCTACCAATCGAACGATCGTACCGTTTTGATCGATGCCTACACACACACAGGTATCAAAGAACTACTCCACGAGATAAGGAAGCCTGACATCTCAATAATTACGCACTTCCACATGGATCATTGTGGCGGATCTGGTCATCTGGCGAGTCTCGGAACACACATCGTTGCCAATTATCTTACAAAGATGTTATGTTACTCCACCGAGACCGCTCAAAGGGGCTTCTTTCCCCAAAAGCATAGAATTTGGTTTGGAGAGGACATTGTCGAGCGTTTCTTGTACACATTGCATGTGGAACTGTCTGACCTAGTTGTCCATTCTACCGATCTAGCGTCGGCTGGTGGCGTTCAATGTATTTATGCACCTGGGCACTCGATTGATCAGATCGTCTGTAAAATTGGTGAATTTCTATTCACGTCTGATAGTCTACAGGGAACAGGAATACACGGGGAGAAGTTTGGCAAGAGAATTCCACAGATTGCATCTATAAAGGATTACCTCAGCACTCTAGATACATTGAAATCTCAGAAACCAGAGACGCTGATCTTAGGTCACAACTATCTTCCATTTAGTTCCAGCATAGTGGAAGGCTCAAAAGTGGATAGACTCCTATTTGATTCCAAGAGTGCCGTCGTAGAACTTATTGAGATCGGGCAAAGCATATTGAGCGAGGAATTTCTTTCCTTGGGTGAGTTTACCACTAGATTGTTAAGTCATTTCGGCATCCGTAATTTGTATCCTCAAGCGCTGATAACGGCTGAAGCCATAGTATCCTGGTTAGGAGCAGATGTTGAAAAGATTGCCGAAGGTGAAATAGATTTGTTTAGACTCAAGAAATAGTAGTCGTCGGCTCTCACACTCTACTCTCTGCATTCTCAGATTCTCGCGCATTTCAAATATCGAATAATTTCAATTCAGGCATATCGATAGTTAAACCCACACTTGAGACAACTATGCATGTTTAAGGTGAATTTGAACTTTCTTCTTCAATCTTCTGGCTCTTACAGATTCGCCTCACAGGATCGTTACCATCGTGCGATGATCGAGTGGAATGCGGCTGTTTCCTTCCATTTCAGATGTTTTGCCTCGTGTCAGCCGATGTCTTTATAACGTTCATCTTCAAATTTAACCCGGACGCAGGGGGAGCTGAACAGGGAGAGGCTATAGGGGCCGCTCGACTTCATGCCTATGTCAACAACACTCTCAGGCTTCGACTACAACCGTGATTTGCTCAAGGCTGCAATGGCGAACACATACCTGTAGACGGTGGCCAGCCGTGCCGACAACATACACCCTGCAGTGAAATTGGCGAAACCATCGGACATATACTGGACCTGCTTGAAGACACTACACTTGATGCCGCCAATGGCCAGTTTCATCGGACACGATGCTGTCCTATCATTCGCCTGGGAAAGTGGGGGAATCTAAACCGCCGTTGACACATGTAACTGTAACGTGCTTATATCCGGCGACTGTGTGAAAACGTAAACATCATTGCTGAAACACAATTGTTGTAGATATTCGGCAGAAAGACAAGTGAATTGTTGTTTTGCTGCCGCTGGCAGAGAACGGTACCAGCCTTGTTTCAGTTTGTGTCGCAACACTACTGACGGATGTTTCACAGGGAGTCATGCCATTTTTTCTGTTCCCAATCCTGTTCAACAATTTATTAACACCGACTAGTGTGAACAGTCTCCTCATATCGCAGGAACGCCACGCCGGATACAGCAACCCAGCAGACGTGTCTTTCTTGCTATAGTTCGTGCGGCCGCTCTTCCGTTCAATAAGGCTAACGCTGTTCGACAAGGGCTTCTACAACAACGAGCGCGAGAGGATGTATTCCACTGGGCAAAAGGCATTTGAGGGGTGCTGCCGCGGCGGAAGGCACAGGTGACACATTCCTATTTGAATCCTCACGAGCACAGGACGGCAATACTCTCGGAGTTCCTTGCTGGACGTTGCTTTCGGAGATTCTGCCATGATAAATATGATTTATTAAGGGGGATAGCACTTACACTTTCTGTGCCTATAAAGATGGATGTGAGTGTTTACCATCATGGGGACTGGACGACATTCACTGAGAGATTCCCGGAACTCGCTATCTGGGGGAAATTCTACGCTCCAAACCCCACATCTGGTGTTGGTACCGAATTGATGATAGCTGAATGCGGAGTTGAGATATTTGAGGAATTCCAAAGGAAAATTAAGAGATCCGGAACGAATGTAAAACTACTTTTCAATAGTAAGCAAAGGGGCCGTTTCAGAGAGATATTGATTCAGGGCCCTTATGAGCCATCTATCAAACGGAGAATAATGAATAGTAATGGGTTTGTTACAAACTACTCCGTAAAGGGCGGATTCGAACAATACACCGTGTGCTTCTTTCAGAAAGACTGCAGTGAAGACTTGCTTCAAGATATAGAGAAGATTTCGGAAGTGAAGTCATTTTCATCAACTAAGTTGAGCAATAAAGAGATGTTCTGTTCATTTCGAAGTGGAGTCTTCGGCTTTGGTTTCTT
>JAKBSX010000556.1 GCA_021844725.1 Actinomycetes bacterium
GGGTGTCCTCCGTTGCTGAGACGTTTGATTTATCGTTACTTCAATTATCTCAGTTGTGAGCACCCCTTTTGGTATTTTTAGACGAAAAATATTTCCCCGTTTGGCTATTCATCGGTGGATTCAGGCTAAGACGGAAAATTTGATCATTCATAATCATCCCTATGGCAGCCCTAACGAAACAAGAGAGTCAATGCCCAAGCTACTTGCTCCGGAGGCATGGCTGCAAGAGATCGAGCAGCTCATCTCTGACATACTTGAAGCTTCCGACTAAGACGACGTAATATACTAAGATGACAAAGTGTGATATAGTTTCGCTATGGAGAATCTTTACCTTACTGTTCCAGAAGTTGCAAAAGAACTAGACATGACTCCCGATGGAGTATATAAGCTCATTGAGCGTGGCAAACTACCTGCTGTCCGCCGAAGTGAAAGAGGATTACGAATCTCAAGGGTCGTTCTTGAAGCCTACCAACGAAGACTGTTGCGGGGTGGGAAGCCACCAGAGATATCCTATATCGATGATCCCGTAAGTCCAGCCACTCTACTCCAAGAATTCATCGCTGAAACAGGTATGCGCCCCAAAGAATGGGAAAACAGATGGAAAACAGATCAGATTGATGATACGGCTGACAATATGCGATTGACTATCCGAGCTCTAGCTCTGTTAGCTTCTGATCATGACAAAATTGTTCAAAAGAAAATGGTTCATGCTGGGTAGCACCCTCCTCACTTTCATGACCTTCTCCAATGCTGCTAGCAACCCAAATCTTAAATGTTCCTGAAAAATACCTCACGAGACAGAACTTTTGGAAATTGCTTACTATCGTCGTTCAAAGGATGAATGGAAAAGAGAGCAAGATACTAAGCATAGACATATGCTCAGTGAGCTACTGCAAATTTGGCATAGCCCTCCAAACCAAGAAGAGCTTGATGAAATAAGCGCGGATGCTTGGCGTGCAATCAATTCTGCCGGTTGGGACTACAACGAAATAATCGGTTGAGTAAAATTGTTATGGGATGGCCCGGACCTGTTGTGAAGCGATACGTATCGGCAGTTTCATTGAGCCAACACCCTAACTACTGAATGAAAAGATCCGAAATGATTTTCATCCTAATCTTTTTGGGGGTGCAATGCCTCTGAAGAAGGTTCTTGAGGTAAGTTTTCGTGATTCGGAAAGTAATGGTGCAATTTTCAACAAGCTACGGAATTCTCTAGTAAATGCGGCACCAGCACGAGGCAAAACTATACTTGGTCGGCATCCTGACTTGAGGATATTTGATCAAATCGGTCCACATATCGATTGGCGTACATTGATTGGGCTAGGCTAGCTATCTTCGGAGTGGTGCAATCGTTCTCAATATCTGCGTGGGGTCAAATAGGGGTCAAAATGGGTAATCTGCGCATTCTCATGAAAGTAACCGACGATTCTCATCCAAAGTAACCGGTTGAGGGGGTTGGACGGAAACGTCAGTTTCGGTTAGATTTTACATCAAGATTTTGTTCCTTGCTGGTCTTCTTTGCATCTCCTTTTCCTGTACGAACTTTCCTCATGGAATCTCCTTTCATAGCGATGCTGTAGGCATTGTGAATGAGGCGGTCAAGCAGAGCATCTGCAAGGGTTGGATCAGCAATGAGGTCGTACCATTTGTCGATGGGGAGCTGGCTGGTAATAATGGTTGACTTCCTCAGGTAGCGGTCCTCCAGGACTTCAAGTATGTCGTGGGATTGTGCTTCAGTCAGATGAACGAGACCAAAGTCATCAATCACGAGGATGGTCACCCGGGCAAGTTGGGTGAGGAGTTTCAGATATCGGCCATCGCCGTGAGCAACGGCGAGGTCTTCCAGCAGTCGGGGTAGACGTACATAGAGCGCTGTATGTCCCTGACGGATTGCCTTGTGAGCAATTGCACAGGCAAGGTAACTCTTTCCTGTGCCCGTCGGCCCAGTGATGAGGATGTTGTGCCGTTCTTCGACCCACTGACCCTGGGCAATGGTGAGAATCGTTGCCTTGTCCAGGCCCCGTGGGTGGTGGAAGTCGACATCCTCGATGGTTGCAGACTCCCGAAGGTGGGCAGATCTGAGCCGCGTTGTCAGTCGTTTCCCCTCTCGCTCGACTGCTTCACGGTCCACCAGGAGGCCAAGCCGTTCGTCGAAAGACAGGTCGTAGATGTCTGGACTGCCGAGCTGCTCTTCGTAGGCAGCTGCCATGCCCATGAGGTTCAATTCATGCAGTACATTCACGGTGTGGTGGTTCGTAGTCATTGCTGTGTTCCTTGTGAGGTGTAATAGGTGGCTCCACGGACGTTTTCGTGAGCGACTGGTGTGTGTGAAGGGGGCACCACATAGGGTCGAAGGTCAATGCCTTTGTCGAGAATGGACTTCACACTGAGATACGACAAACTCCCCAACAGCAGAGCACGCTGGGCAGCTGTCTCCAACCGTTCATTCGGATACCCTTTGGCGAGGCCCAGGATCCCAAGACATGCCCGGAAGCCAAGTTCCGGATGTTTCTTCTTCTCCATCACGGCCAAAAGGAGGTCCTCCATGTACGGTCCAATGCTGCGGGCGCGCTCCAGGTAGTACTCAGGAGTCTGTTGTGCTGCGTACGCCTGATGCGACGAAGGGAGATGGTCAACCACGGTGGTGCTGCCGTATGTCAGGGCACTTCGCTGGTGACTCGCAATACGCTTTCCCTGGAAGAAGACTTCAACAAGATGGGCTGTAATGCGGACATCCACCTGCTTGTACACGTAGGTGCAGGGAACGGAGTAGCAGTGCCGGTTGACCTGGATGTGGGAATCTGGATGGACCTTCAACTGTTTCCAGGTGGAGTATTCATACCGCTCAAGCGGAAGCGGCTGCAGCAGAGGCTTTTCCTCCTCGAGCAGCATCGCTCTCGATTCTTCCCTTCCTTGCATCGGTGCTGCGTTGAGGCGTTCCAACTGTTCCCGGATTGCCTCATTGAGCTCCCTGAGGGAAAAGAAGGTCCGGTTGCGGAGTGCTGCAAGGATGGTCCGTTCCGAATGCCCAACTTCGTTTTCGACCTTCGCCTTGTCCTTGGGCTTTCCCGGTCTCGTTGGAATGACAACAATCCCATAGTGCTGCGCAAGCTCCTCGAACGGACGGGCAATCTCTGCTTCATATCGGCTCGGCTTACTCACGGCAGTCTTCATGTTGTCTGGAACGATGACCTCTGGAGCGCCACCGATGTACTCCAGTGCATTGCACACAGCATTCAGTGTTGC
>JAKBSX010000557.1 GCA_021844725.1 Actinomycetes bacterium
AGGTTGTTTATAATTTGGTTCAAGGTGCTGCCTGGATCGGGGAGACAAAATTTTCCTCTTTCTAGGGCAAACGACTGTACCTGAGGATCTGAACTGATCACAATGGTTGGGATGTCACCTGTAGCGCCGATAACTGAGTTGGCGCAATACTGCATAAGTTCTGACCGCTGTTGTTGACTTAGGACTGATGAAAGTCGGGATTTTCCACTTGAGAAAGATCTGATCGGAATAATAATTATGTGCTGGTTGGAAAATCTTTTCAGATCGGCTTCGTTTATTATCATTGTTTTTAGTGTAGGCATGAAAGAATGTTTCAGCATGTATTTGATGGAGGGGGAACACTTTGGAAGTAGATAAGACATCGGACCAGATTCTTTCGATGATCCCTCTTCGACTCCTGGAAATGCTTAGAGAACGAGGGGTCTCTGACGAGGAGATATTGTCTGCACTTGCTGAGGATTCTCTTCATCTTCTGGCCGTTGATCAAATGCTGGGGCCTCCGAGAAGCCGGATGGATATTCTTGAGCTTTCTAAGGAAACCGGCATTGACAAACAGGTAATACGGCGCTTATGGAGAGCGCTTGGATTTACCGACGTTTCAGATGGTGAAAAAGTTTTTACTCCGCTCGACGTGGAGGCGATCCTGTCTCTCAGGGGTCTAGTGCGGAGCGGGACTGCAGATGTCGATATTGCAATTCAACTCGCCAGAGTCATTGGTTCATCGATGGCACGAATTGCTGAGGCTGAGATCGTTGCTTCAAATGGCCTGAAGGCGATAGAGGGCGACTCGGAAGATTTGTCAACGGTCGACCTGGCCGACAGATTTGCCAGGTACTCTGCAGCAACACTGCCTGCGTTACCACAACTATTGATATACGCCTGGATTCGCCACCTTCACGCGGCCGGCAGGCGTGCTATGGTTGCGCTCGATAAAGGAGCGCCCAATGTCTCAGAACTTGTTTTGGCGGTTGGGTTTGTTGACCTGGTTGGTTTTACTATTCTTTCCCAGCAATTGACCACCCAGGAGCTGGGGGCAGTGGTGTCACGGTTTGAAGAACTCTCATCTGATGCGGTGACAAAATATGGTGGGCGGGTGGTGAAGATGATTGGTGACGAGGTTATGTATGTTGCCGAGGATGCTTATGCCGCAGTTCAGGTTGGAGTGATTCTCAAAGAAGAATATTCAAAAGAAAAGCTTCTCTCCGAGGTTCGGGCGGGGGTTGCCTATGGTCCGGTGTTAGCCAGGGAGGGTGATTACTATGGACCGACAGTCAATCTTGCCTCTCGAATTGTAAACATCGCCAATCCGGGGTCGATACTGGTTTCCGACGGTGTCCATCAACATCTTCCCCCGGACGAAAATTTACACCTTGTACCGCTTCGACCCCGATACCTGAAAGATCTTGGATCTGTGCAGCTTTGGGTGGTCAACCCCAGTGACTGAGTTTTGCTCCCCGGCGATGAATTTTTATTTGCGCGAGCTCAGGGTTCGCTAGTGAGAAATTCTCCGCTTTCTCAAGGATTGGAGATTGAAAGCCAGATCGATCCAACCAAACACAGATACGTGATAGGTGTGGATGAGGTTGGCAGAGGATCATGGGCCGGTCCGCTGTGCGTAGGTGCAGTAGTGGTTGAAGTGGATGCCTTGCTCAGTCGAGCTAAGACCATATGGGAGAAAGAGGCGAATGGCGAAGCCCCGCTTACGCCCCTGGAAGAGTCGATGATGAAGATAACTGACTCCAAGCTTCTTCCCTCCCACGTTCGCAGCTCGTTGATTAACCACATCGAGACCGTGGCATCGGAATTTGGCTTGGGATATGTGCAGGCCTGGGAGATTGATGGACTTGGCATGACCCAGGCGCTTGCACTTGGGGCCCAACGGGCGATGGAGAACATGGACAAATATCTGGACAGCGCGATAATTTTGCTAGACGGTAATACTGACTTTATTGGGGGAGGAGAAGTCCGAACGCTGCTAAAAGGGGATCGAAGAAGTTTTGCTATTGCAAGTGCGTCTATATATGCCAAAGTCAAGCGTGACGATCAGATGATCCTATATTCAGATTGTTATCCCTGGTACAGGTTTGAAAGCAATAAGGGCTATCCCTCTGGTGCACATGTTTGCGCCATAAATGCTATGGGGTTGTCGAATCTTCACCGAAAGTCCTGGTCGTATGTAAACAAGCTTCCCTGGTCCAATTTACATAGCTCGTTCAGCGCTATGAGTATCTAGGGATGGTGATGACAGCGAAAGCCCAATGGGTTGTCAATACTGGAAGAAAGCTTCTGCCTGGCCTATCGTATTTAGTTGTGTCGCAGCTATAGGGTATCTTGTTATTGAGCCTTTAGATTTTTGCTAGCCGTCGGTAACTAGCGGCCTGGTGGCTTGATGCAGCCGGAAGTTAAAAGAAAGACTGAAAGCGAATGAATTCTGAACCCAGCAAAGAACAGAAGGTACTGGATCGCAGGAAGGCCATACTTTGGAGCCGAAGGCTGCTCGATGATTTGGACAGCTGGTGCATAATTGACACTGAAACGACAGGGCTTAATCCGAAAATCTCACGGGTGGTTGAGATTACCGTGCTTGGGGGAAATGGTGAAGTTCGATTTGGCACGTATGTCAATCCGGGGTGCGAAATACCGTCTGAAGCCTCACGAATCCATGGGATAACAAAAGAGAAATTGATCGATGCTCCCTTGATAGCTGACGTTTGGACGGACCTGATGGACGTTACTAAGGGGAAGCTGCTGATAGCATACAATAGTGCCTACGACCGGGCGATCCTGGATAATGAAGCGATTCGAAATGGATTGCAAATTATCTCGGAGCGCTGGGAGTGTGCAATGATTCAGTACTCATCCTATGTGGGTTCATGGAATTCCAGATTTGGGAATTATACTTACCAGAAGCTCCCATCAGCTGGTCATCGATCGTATTTGGACTGTAAAGTCACCCTGGATTTGATTAGATCAATGGCCGATTCCGAAATATGATTAAATCCAGTTGAATTCGAAGTTCGAATCGGCTGATCTGATTTACCACAATATTTTAAATTGCTGTTAGTGTGAACATGTTACAAATAACAAAAGTTCTTGCTATGCAATGATTATGTTCAGGTGTTTTCTTCGCTGAACGACCTGGGAGGTGAGTCCGACGTCTGACTTTTTTGACGTCGTTGTAATTGGTGGTGGTCCTGGTGGATATGCAGCCGGATTATATGGCGCATCTACAGAGACAGATTG
>JAKBSX010000558.1 GCA_021844725.1 Actinomycetes bacterium
CCTTACTTTGCCCTCGCCTGTTCTGACAGCTGGTTTAAAACAGGTCCCGGATGACCGACAAGCTGACTCAAAAATCCTGGACCGAGATGCATAGGAGTGCCAAACCCCATCTTGAAGGCCCAAAGTACCCAAACAATTAGCACAGATGCAAAGGCTGTAAAAGCCATTGTCATTGTATTTACAGTCCACTTCTTATGAACTATCCCGCCGTAGAGAACCGCAAGTCCTGGGATACTCATCAACCCAACAAGGGTTGCAGCTACGAGCTGCCAGGTATTATCCCCGGGACTTAGCCACGAGGGGTACGGACTTAGCATATAAATGCGACCTCCTTGTAGATGACTGCTGGATTGTTACATTACTAGGCCAGTGTTTCCTCCAAATGTCAGAATTGTTACAGCAATGTAAATAGCGGAATCATGGCAAGTATTTGCTGCTTAGCCGCCGTCTTGATGGTTAGTCGAAAAGACAAAGCAAAACTAAGATCTGAGCGGGCCAACAAAGCCCATCGCTTGGTCAGCAAAAGTTCCTAGAGCCAACCAATTGACTGGCAGCATGTCCAATAAACTTGTATCATACTTGTATTATGTCTTCTGATCATGTGGAACCCACAACGAAAAAGAGCTGGGATCCCTCCCAGTACAACAAGTTTGCCGTCGAAAGGGAACAGCCGTTTTGGGATCTGGCCAGCATGCTGGTGCAGGTAGATAGCCCTAAACTGGTTGACCTGGGATGCGGAGATGGCCGTCTCACGGCCGCCCTGCAGGATAGGATAGGAGCCGCAGCAGTCCTCGGCATTGATTTTTCCCCAGATATGTTGGATGCCGCTAATGCTATATCAAAGCCGAACCTGAAGTTCCAACAGCACGATATAGCCAAGTGGCGAGGTCAGGATTTAGATATTATTTTTGCAAACGCCAGCCTCCAGTGGGTGCCAAATCACGACTTGATATTCAAGAACCTTCAAGATTCTCTGGCTCCTGGAGGTCAATTGGCTGTGCAAGTTCCCAGTAATGCAGATCATCCGGTATATTTACTGGCTAGTCAGCTTGGCGAAAAATGGCTGGGTAATGAGGCGCCGATGGATACCGTTGCCAAAAATGTCTACAAACCCGAGCAATATGCGACACTCCTCTACCAATTAGGATTCAGCAAACAAAATGTCCGTTTGCAGGTCTACGATCACCACCTAAATTCAACTCTAGATACCCTGGAATGGGTCAAGGGCACCTCTCTCAACCGATTCAAATCAGTAATGAGCAAACAGCAATATAGTGACTTTTTAGAGGAGTACAAGGCTGTGCTGATCAAAGAGTTGGGAGAACATTCGCCTTATTTCTTCACCTTCAAACGAATTCTGATTTGGGGACAATTGCCTTGAATATCCTCTTGATGGCGGGCAATGGAAAGCCGCCTGAACAAGATTTTCTGTCATATGGCCTGGTATCCCTCAATTCCACCGCTCGTAGTTTGATAATGGAGCACAAACTTGAGAACTTCGAATTGGAAACCTAATAATCACCTCTATCTACATTCAGTGAACACTACTTACAAAACGACCTTGCGAATTCAACAATTAGCAGCCTCAATTCCTTTTATGGCTTTCCCATAGCGCTCTGGGAGATGTTCAATCTACTAGTTATCGATGGAACAATTGCAGCCGAAGGTGCGGACTTGGCACTCACTCCTCCGCTATACATTGCAGCTACCCTAAATGTATAGCTATCACCATTTGTAAGGTCGGTCACGTGTTCAGTAGTTGCAATATTTTTGAAAATACTTGGCGGTTGCTCTATGGTTCCCAAATATGGAGTGACTATATACCCAATAATTTGGTTCGACATTTGCGCCGAAGGTGCGGACCACGACACAACCGCTGAGGAATTTTGTGGCTCAGCTTTTACCGAAACTGGCGACCTTAAAGTCCCTGTCCAAGACACGGAACTATTTTTCGTGTTTGGTGAGATCTTGTTTGCGATAGTTTTTCCACAATTATTACCAGAACCCTTAATACTGACTGGAAGGGTTGTCCCAGAAGCGCCGATCTGATGCGGATTCGAAAAAGTTGCCAACGAAATAGTGGCTAAACCATTTCTAAAAGCATTGAGGGCACCGGGTGAGGAGGCAACCGTCCAGTTGTGATGCTTCACTATGTTGAACCAGTTGAACCCGATAATTTGAGGATGCGATGCAAGTCCACGAAAGAACGACGACATCCACTGAATTTTCTGCCCGCTGGAATTAGATCCGGCAGTTTCTGTAATCATGACTGGTTTATTGGTAATTTTCGCAATCTGGCTGAGAGTTGGTCCAAAAATTTGCGAAAATGATGGCGTAGATGCATTTGCCGAACCCCAGTAATATCCCACAACACCAGCCCAGTTGACATAATTTGATCCCGGCCAGAGTGAAGAAAGCGTGGTCGAACCTGGATAACTAACATTTGGACTCCACACCCATATAACGTTATTTGCACCGACTTGACTGAAAATGTCGTGGACATACTTCCAAAGTGCCACAAAACTAGCTGGACTATTCCCGTTGACTGAAGCCGCCCAGGGATACCAATTGCCATTCATTTCATGCGCAAAACTTAGAGCGACAGGGTAACCAAGTTTTTTTATCCCCAAAGCCCATGATTCTATGAAGCCAAGGTAAGAGCCAGACATAAGTGAAGCATCCGAAAAATTAGACTGGTTAAACTTACCTACAGTTGTTGCTGAGGGCGTCAGATAGTTCCACGGCTCCCAGTCCAGCATGGGCATCATCCCAGCATTATGAATATTGTTAAACGGTGTTGCATCGAATGCTGGTTTTCCTCCCCATCCAGCGTAGAACATTACATCAAGTGGTTGAGTGCCAACTTGCTGGGAAAATTTTGCAGTTCCATTCATTGACCAGCCAGCATGAGGAGTTGTGACTCCCATAAATATCTTGCCGGATTGCGGCAAGATTGGATAATGTGAAATGTTCCGACAGGCCATTACGGATGAGGCACTACTCACTTTCGACGAGGGAACGAGAGAGACTGGTCCGGCAGCCACGTGAGTCCCAGCTACAAAATCATGTCGTGATATTATCGCTCCCGTTAGCCCAGCGGCAAGCGATAGAACTAGTAGATAGATCGCTACAAGCCGTCCGACCCGCGCTCGAGGTCTGCGCAAATCGAGATGATGCATTATTAGTTCTCCTCAATCAATAAATCAGAATGCGGTGCGAAGTTGTCAGGATGGAATGTC
>JAKBSX010000559.1 GCA_021844725.1 Actinomycetes bacterium
CGAAAGTCCCATGGCTGAAACATCGACTTCTAAGGATCTCCTCTGGGGACCATTTCCCACTATGATGAGTTTCAGGTTGTCATCGAAATACCGGCTTGCTTGGATTAAGATGTCGAACCTTTTTCTTCCGGTTTGTGAGCCGACGCTGAGAACATAATCCATCTGAATAACGTCTAGAAGATGACTCGAGTCTGAGGCTGTGTCGCCTTCTTCAAGGAAAGGATTGGGCATTGGGTGCAAGACGCTGATGCTCTCATCCATAACTCCTAATTTCAGAATCTGTCGCCTCACGTCTTCGGATATTGCTATCACCCGATCAGCACAGTGCAGAGCGACGCGTTCAAGAATCCAGTTGTTGACAAATCTGACTCCACGCTCACTTCCCCTGAAAATCTCATGGGAATGCACTGGATCAACAACTGTATAAATCACAGGAAGGCGCCGGAATAATTTCTTGAGTATTATGGTTGTGAAACTTGAAAAGGTGTACGCAATATCCGGCCTCTCCTTCCGGATGACTACAACAGCGCCCAGAGTGGACCACATAACAAGAATGAAAGCCTTCAGGAAGTACAACAGCAGGGATTTGCTATGAATAAGCAATGTGCTGTTAATTCTCGAGAATCTAAGCCCATCTATATTCTTCTTAAGGCATCCTCTCCCGATGAAGACAACTGAAGCGTTTGCTTCCGCCAGTGAAATGGCATATTCCATTGCAGTCAAGTCGGCGCCTCCTCTAATGTTTGGGAACACCTGTGAACATCTGGATATTACTGCAATCTTCATCAATTTCTACACCTGGTACTACGGCGATAAACCACCACGATCGCCAGTGAAGACCATATTGGAACCAGCACGGCTTCAAGGGTTAGGCTGAGTTGCAGATATTTTTGCGGTAAATATATTACCTTTCCATCAAATACCCCAGATGTATTCACTAGCCAGCCGTTTAGCCCTATATCCGCCACCAGATGCTGGCTGTAAGGCAGGTTGGCATTCAATTTCCACGATGGATTGAACGTTTGAGGAAGCAGAAGAATGCCCCACTCATTTGCCGAAGTTTTGAATTCGAATGGCCACTCCGTCGTGCTTAGCTGTGGTCGCAAATCAGAGATATGAGCTTCATTGAGGGGCGGGATGTATCTCCCTTTGCTGAATATGGTCGTTAGCGTGTCTATGTAGTTCAGGCTATTGGTCCCAATTGAAATATTTGAAATACCGGCATTATTAAAATCGCCCAAATTGAATATCTGAAAACCTTCCTTCCCTGTGTAGTTGAAGAATGAGAAATTGCGTACAGACAATTCGTTAAAGCTAGGAGTCACACCGTGAAATCCAACTACAAACCGCTCTAGCGTCATGGTTTTGTTCATTAAGTGGCTATATTGATTAGATTGTGGGAAGAAGAAATAGAAATTCGATTGATTGATACTCGGATTCGGAATCTGATAGCTCATCACCGAGAAGTGGTATCCATCAGGGTATATTCCCTGCATCAAAAATGTAAGCGGATTAGTACCATTTGAGGTGAAAACTAATCCGTTCCAATCTGATAAGTTTGAAATATTGAAGTTAAGATACTGAAATGTAATGTTGTTAGGGGCAAATTGCCACTTCAGATATGGTTCGGTGCTGTTTACCAACTTCACGCTACCGTTGTACACGTAGTTCCCCTGATTGTTAATTCCGGCATTAACTATTCCTGGTTGTGTCCATGGAATGTTTCCGAATACTGTTGTCAGAGCGGGGTTGCTGATGGTCAAATTGTTTGGACCAATTTGAATCTCAGCGGCAGTAAATGGTAGCAACACTTGTCGTGAAGTGACATTAAGAGAATAGTAGCCATACGCTCTCAGCTGGCTCATTTGAATAGGAACTTTGACAGGAACATTTGACCCTAGACTCGAAATTGCATAACCATTGCTTGACTCCCAAGGTACTGCGGCCTTCGTCGCGGAGGAATGTGCAATCGAATTATAGTCTGAGATTATTATGAAAGGGATATTGTAGGTCGACGCAGTTTCAAGCAAACTCTGCGGCAAAAGAGAAAATGTCAAAGGAGAACATATGATGCCACTCGAATGCTCTATTAGCAAACTTTTGTTAATTCCGGGCTGACTGCCATTTATCAATGGCGTTGATGCGCCAAAGAACCAAGGTTCATCCAACACGCTATAGATGAGATTGTTATCACCGAAGTACACATAAAAGCGAGACTCGAAAGAGATGTTACCTGAATAATTATGGAGTTCGTAAATGGATTGTTGCTGTCCATAAAAAACCGGCTCGTTCAATCCGGTCTGATTTTGAAGCGCATAATATGATGCCGCTGGGTTATAAACTGAATTCGACGACTGCGACCAGTTGTAGTATTTCGTCGCCGAGATGTATTGAATATTGACGGCTGCAAGCATCTTTGTCATGTTGTTGGAATATCCATCTGTAAGACCATCCCCAATGAAACGATCTAGTTGAAGGGATCCGGGAGTACCTGCCTGAAACTCAATAACAGTTCTTTTTGTGAAATATGGGGACATGAATATCGAACTCTGAGAAACAACTCCCCATGGAGTTCGACTGTATATGGAGCCAAACGGAATTGTCAGTACACTCCCATATGCCGGTTTTTCAGAAATATACTGAAAACCAGCTACATGAGCCTCAGGAAATTGAAACGTGGTTGGTGGTTCTTTGAACACTGCATAGTTCTGGGTGATTGATACTCCGACGAACGAAAGAATGATGAATGTAACCAATCCTTTTTTCAGTCGTTTCTTGTCTATCGAAATCTCCTTGACATGATGTAATCTTAATCTTAGCATTTCTTGTCTATTATCTGCGAGTCCAATCCACTTGATTAGGTCGCTTATGGATAAACTTGCCAACACCGAATAAACAAAAACCAAATAGAAATTCCATCTAAAAAGGGCTGGAATGTAATTGAAGTAAGGGACGTTTGAATAGATGATGCCATTAAAGACATTCAGGACTGGATAACTATTACCAGTCGCAATTATTGCAGATAGAAAACCAGAGCCAAGAAACAGAGTCAATTTCCACCTTTTCTTGAAGTATACGTATATGGCAAATGATATTGGCAATATCAGATAGATCCAGTAGGCATTAGAAGGGACGAGTGAGTATGTCAGCTGTCCATATCCGTAGTGGATGTAGGAATTGTCGCCAATGAATCCGGTCAAGGCAAGAACGATATTCGTACCCGATGTCAGG
>JAKBSX010000560.1 GCA_021844725.1 Actinomycetes bacterium
CAAAGCTGAATAGTCTTTCAGCTTTGCGATGCTTGTTTCTGCCCTCAGATGTACTCTTAGCTACGTCATCTTGCCTTTCATTCTGCCGGCGCTTGGTTTAGGGGCCGCAGTCGGAGTAGGTCCTGAAATCGGCATTCCTATAGGGGTGGTCGCGCTTTACTTTGACGTCAAAGGAATTAGACGATTCTGGATCGCCGGGCACAAATGGCGATGGCAGATGAGCCTTATATATCTGCTGGTGATAGGCCTTGTTTCATATCTGGTTATTGGCGATATCGTCCAACTAATTCGATAAATATATTTATAGCGTGGCAGTCCAAACTATTTATTACGATAAGCCCAGGCTAAGGCATCAATAAGCGGGAGGTCCAGATCGCTGGAACTATTCTGCCGACTTTCTGTAATAAGTAACTCCAAACCAGGCAAAGAATCAAGAAAAATATCCTCGGTGTACAGCCTTTCCGGCTGAGGAGGACCGCCCTTTCCAAGTGAGTCAAGATGGTGACCAACTATAAAAAGATGTCCACCTGGAGCTACAGCTGCTGAAGCGGCCTCAAATATCCGTTTTCGCTCCTCAGGCATTACATGAATATATGCCATTACTACTAGGTCGAATTGGTAACCTTGTCCCAGGTAGGTTTCGATATCACTGACTATGGTTGTCAGGAAAAGATTTTGTTCCTCTGCATAGCTGCGAAGCCGCTCCAGGGCCACGTCGGAAAGATCCACCGCGGTTACGTCCCATCCCTGGCTGGCCAGCCATAAACTGTTGCGGCCTTCCCCAGCTCCCAGATCGACAGCACTGCCCGAAGCCAGTCCCTTGGTCAATTCTACCAACAACTGATTTGGAACTGAGGAAAACAGCCTTTGCGTTCCTCTGTAACGAGTGTTCCACTCATCTTGTGAATGCTGCGCCATTAAGTCCTCAATTCAAATTCGGTTTTGCTGACACCGGGATCTAAGTCGACTCTATATCAGACGGAATCAAAAACTTGACGCCGGTGTCAATTCAATTATGAAAATCGCTGCGTAGGCGTACTCGTTGCAGTTTCACCCGGATCAGTAATCATTGTATCAGCCAAGGCGTCATCTATTCTTTCCATCACATCGCCTGGTAACACTGTTGCGGATGCCTTGACATTCTCAGCGATCTGTTCGGGTCGGGATGCCCCAATTATTGCGGCAGACACATTCCTGTTTTGCAGTACCCAGGCCACCGCCAATTGAGCCATGGAAATTCCCAGCTCTTCAGCTATTGGCTGTAACTCCTGAACATTGCTTAGAACCTTATGTGTCATAAATCTTTTGATCATGTCCGCCCCACCGTTTACATCGGTGGCCCTGGAACCTTCTGGAGCTTGCTTACCAAGATGATACTTTCCGGTTAAAACACCCTGGGCCAGCGGAGACCAGACTATCTGGCTAATTCCAAGAGCTTCGCTTGTCGGTATTACTTCTGCCTCAATGACTCTCCATAGCATCGAATATTGAGGCTGGTTTGAAATCAGACTGAATCCCATCTGTTTGGCCAGTTCCTGACCTTGGCGAAGCTGCTCTGCGCTCCATTCACTAACACCTATATAAAGAGCTTTTCCAGACCTGACTATATCGGCAAAAGCCTGCATTGTCTCCTCAAGTGGAGTGAAAATATCGTATCGGTGCGCCTGGTAAAGATCAACGTAATCGGTATTGAGACGCTTTAGCGATCCGTTTATACCCTCCATTATGTGTTTGCGCGACAGTCCGGTATCATTCGGCCCTTTTGGATCAGGACCGACAGGCCAATAGACCTTGGTAAAGATCTGAACTGATTCCCTTCTAATCCCTTTGAGTGCGTGTCCCAATACAGTTTCAGCTTTACCATTGGCATAGACGTCAGCAGTATCAAAAGTGGTTATCCCGTTGTCGAGTGCAGCTTGCACACACGCTATAGCAATCTCGTTCTCCACTTGAGAGCCATGGGTAAGCCAGTTACCATAGGTTATCTCAGATATCTTTAGCCCGGAATTTCCTAAAAATCTAAAGTTCATGCTTGCCCCTTCGGTGGCATGGATCTACAAAGAAATGTGAGATCCGTTTGAGCTGAATGATCGCTTCCATAATTCAATTTATGAAAAGACCTACTTTACATATTAACTGGGAGTTCTGGGTTTTGGCTGAGCCAAAACTGATACTGCATTTTGGCTCAACAAAGAAAAACCTCAGTCAGCTTCCATATCGAAGTTGACTGAGTGATTTAAGATCACAAAATATACAGTCTGAACTGGTAAAAACCGGATACTGTCTGTAGACCTGGTAGAATAGGTTCAATAGGACTTTGGTCTATAGCAGCTCTGTTGGAATTATGTCGATGATTCAACCCCCTTAGCCGAAGTCCTCGGCTGGAAAGCAAACTTGACAGATGTCGAAATTCTGCAAGCTGACCCTTTACAAGTGAAACACTTTCCACCGACAGAAGCTCAAGTCGGGTATAAACAGTCCACAAAGTAAAATTCCAGTTCTCAAGCTGGGACTCATTGCCACTATTTCGTGGACTATAAAAATTAGGCCTGAGCATCAGGATTTATATCCATCTAATTAATCAGCAGTAACGACCAGCAAAAACAGTTCAGCCATTTAAGGCGAGAGCTCACACACCTAGGAGGCCAAATTGTTACTGATAATTGCAGCGGTTTTAATAGTTTTATGGTTGCTCGGACTTATCGGCAGCGTCGGTGGGGGGTTTATACACCTGCTTTTGATAATTGCTGTGATCCTAGTTATTGTGCATCTGGTAAGAGGTCGATCCAGAATCTAGTCTCGAGAATTTGTTACATAGCTATGGAAGGTCAACGCAAAGCTGTCTCCATAGCTATGTAAATTTGAATTGATTTCCGGATCAAACACCGACAGTCCCGGCTGGTTACCGGTCTCGTTTACGAAGCATCGTCTAAATAGACCACGTTGTCGTAGCCAAGCATTTTGAACAGTCGGTTTTGGGCTGAAAGCATATGAAGGGGTTCACCGTTTTGTGAGAAATGCTGCGCCACAGTATTCTGCGGAACATACAGCACGTCACCTTCTTTAAATTCATGCCTGGTAGGCTCTTTAGCAATCCTTGCATAATATTTCTCTGCAATATCGGCGCCTACCTCCCAGTGCAGAGAATATCCGGACCCGGAAATTACATACAATATCTCATCTGCCATTTGCCAACGTCTACCGGATTTATCGCCGGGGGCAATC
>JAKBSX010000561.1 GCA_021844725.1 Actinomycetes bacterium
TTCGATGGGGAACAAGGTCAGATCAGGAGTCGACCCGGACGCAGTTGGGCCTACTTGGTGCGACCACTATCAAGTCGCCGGCAACACTAGTGATTGGAGAGGTTGCAAAACTTAACTTAGCGTGGTTTGAAAAGCGTCCGCTCCTTGGGAAAAGGGTGGTCGTCACGAGAACGAGGGAGCAATCATCACAGCTGGTAAACCGGCTGAGGCAATTGGGTGCCAGTGTTTTGACCGTTCCTACGATTGAGATAGGCCCACCTTCTGACAATTTTGCCAAACTTGAGTCTTCGATTCGAAGAATTACGGAATTTAGATGGGTGATATTTACTTCTACCAACACAGTGATGCGGTTTTTCGAGCGGATTGAAGATTTGCGGGTTTTATCAGGTCTTGGCATTGCTGCTATCGGTGATTCCACTGCGCATGAAGTAGAGAAATTCAGAATTAAGTGCGATTTTGTACCGAGCAATTTTGTGGCCGAGCAATTTGTGGCCGAGTTTCCAAAAGGGGAAGGAGATATTCTTTTGCCCCAAGCTGAAAATGCCCGCCAAGTACTTCGCCAGGGACTGGCAGAGAAAGGTTGGAGTGTGGAAGTGGTTCCGGTTTATCGTAATCTGCGTCCTGCTCTAGATTCTAGTTTAGGGCAACAGATTGCCACCTGGGACGCCATTACTTTCACATCGTCCTCGACCGCCGAGAACTTTTGCGCTGCCTTCGGAGTTGGTCAACTTCCAGCTAAAGTCATCTCTATTGGACCGGTCACTACCTCGACGCTGGAGCGCCTTGGGGTTGGCGGTTCAGTTACTGCTGAGCGGCATGACATTACAGGGGTGGTAAATGCGCTCCTAAAGTCGCTCAGCTAGCGTAGTGATGTAGCCATATCGACGTTGGAGCTTTGAAGGGCTCCAGTAGGTTGATATGGTTGTGAAGCAGCAGCTCAGTCTGTATCAGTTCTTCAGAAACTGCTGAGTCCTTAGGCAGTTCTTTGGCACGCCAAATTCGTATTTCAGCAACCTGATTACGTCTAGTAATGCCTGTCATTAGTGGCGACAAAAAGGTACAACATTCATGTAAGTCGCTTCTTTACCGTGCTAGCGAGACAAGAAGATAAATTACCAGGGTGTTCTCGACACAGAAGATTTACATGCGTGTCTCAGTTTGTTTTGGTCTTTAAATTGCTCAGTCCAATAATGCCGGAAACTTACTTGCAACTGCCGGAGCAAGTGAACCTAGAGGCTTCTGTCTACTAAAGCGAATAATGGCATCGATTATTTGATGTATATGGCTTGATTTACCCTGAATACCCAGTTTCAAGCCCGACATTGTCGGGCTTGAAACTGTTAATGAGATAATTCTTTGTAGCGATCCGTCAAGAATTGAACCAGACTCTTTAGTCTTTAACTGTGAGCTATCCAATACAACGCCACAGGCGGCTGAGACGTTCGGGTGCATTGAGGCGACTGGTATCAGAATCCAACTTGCGGCTTGATGACTTGATCACCCCAATTTTTGTAAGAGAAGGGATAGATCGTCCAGTTGAGATTTCTTCGCTGCCAGGGGTTTATCAGCATTCTGTAGCTTCAGCTGTCGAGTTTGCCAAGGAAATTACCGCGCAGGGTTTGCCGGGGATTATTTTGTTTGGGGTTCCGGAGGTTAAAGACGAGCTGGGATCTGCTGCTTGGGATCCCGATGGCATTGCACAAGTGGCCATCTCCGAAATGAAAGCAGCGGTAGGCGATGAGCTGGTTGTGATGGCTGACCTTTGTTTAGACGAGTACACCCTTAGCGGCCATTGCGGGGTACTGGATAGTCGTGGTGACGTGGACAATGATGCCACACTGGACCTTTATGTAAAAGTAGCCCTAGCCCAGGCGCAGGCAGGGGTGGATATGGTGGGCCCATCAGGGATGATGGATGGCCAGGTTGGCGCAATCCGTAGCGGTCTCGACCAGAATGGTTTTCAAACTACCGGGATCATGGCTTATTCTGCCAAATACGCTTCGAGCCTTTACGGTCCGTTCAGGGACGCGGTTGACGTGACCATTGCAAACGGAGGAGACCGCAAAACCTACCAGCAGGATTATCGCAATTCCAAGGAGTCGTTATCAGAGATCCTGGCTGACATAGCACAGGGAGCTGACATCATCATGGTCAAGCCGGCTATGACTTATTTGGATATCATCGCTATGGCAGCCCGTCATGTGACTGTACCAATAGCTGCCTACCATGTTTCCGGAGAGTACGCGATGATCAAAGCTGCTGAGGCTAACGGTTGGATTGATGGTACCGCGGTGGCGATTGAACAGCTGACTGCCATAAAGAGGGCAGGGGCATCGATGGTTCTTACATACTTTGGTCCTTTCGTCGCTGATTATTTGTGACCTTCGTGTTTTGGTGTTTTATATAAGAATGGTCTCTCTATAGATTGCGAGTATATGAAATGTCGTTTGAGTCAGACCTTCCTCACAACAATCAGGAGCTTTATTCTCGGGCTTGTCAACTGATACCGGGTGGGGTGAATTCTCCGGTGCGTGCCTTTAAATCAGTTGGCGGAGTTCCCTTTTTCACTTCCAGAGGAGAAGGGGCATATCTCTTTGACGAAGAGGGCAATAAGTATGTCGATTATATCCAGTCCTATGGGGCCTGTATTTTAGGCCACGGCGATTCCCGTGTGGCAGCTGCGATATCATCTGCGGCCAAAAATGGTACAACTTTTGGTACCCCCACATTGGCTGAAGTGGAGCTGGCCGAGCTGATTGTAGATCGGGTTGAGGGGCTTGAGATGCTTCGATTAACATCGTCTGGAACTGAAGCGACCATGAGTGCGATTCGGGTGGCAAGGGGATTTACCGGCAGAGACAAAATATTGAAATTTGACGGTTGTTATCACGGTCATTCAGACGCACTTTTAGTTGCAGGTGGTTCCGGGGTTGCTTCACTATCCATACCGGATTCAGTTGGAGTGCCGATGTCCGCAATTTCAGATACTGTCGTGGCTCCATATAATAAGCTGCCTGAGTTGGATGATTCCTTTGCTGCAGTAATAGTTGAACCGATAGCAGCAAATATGGGCCTTGTCGCTCCCGGGCCAGGATTTTTAGAAGCACTTCGCAAACGGTGTAACGAAAATGGGATAGTGCTGATATTTGATGAAGTAATTACCGGATTTAGGGTTGGTTACGGTGGAGCTTCAGGGTTATTTGGGATTATTCCGGATATGTGGTG
>JAKBSX010000562.1 GCA_021844725.1 Actinomycetes bacterium
CGCAAGTGCAGACACGGCGATTACTGCAATTGATATCTGGAACCAATTCTCACTAAGCTTTACAAGCGAAGCAGAAAGGACCGAAAGAGATTGATCATTCTTATGAGATTCCGCAGTGTTTCCCATCCAAGTTCACCTCGAACTCCCTACTCAAAAATATTTATGCCGAAATTCAGGCAAGCGACCGATATCAGCCGATAGAAGCCTTACACCGAGGTTTCCAAAGGTGGCGTTCAGATAGATAAACTGCATTAGAGGCCATAAATCTCGTTTTATTGGTCAACATTGATTTCTGTTTCATTGCCATTGAGAGACTTTGTGCGTCGATTTGATTTTTGTACAACGGGTCGTTGTCTAGAAAACGAGGCCACCTTGAAATTGAGTCCGGGGAAAAAAGTTGGTTTCACACTTTTTCAATGACCAAGCTGTCTACGTAAGTACAGATTGGATCTTGAGACATCCATCAGCTTCCTTCTGGATATCTCTTTTGTGATATAGGGCGATTGTCTCAACTCGAACACTTTGAAATTTGCGAACAGATCGTCTATAAGACTCTCAGATCTTTCCCACGACGATCTGTTCCATTCAATAATCAAATGATTGGTTTTCTCCAACGTTTTGGTTGCGCCAGTCAATGCTGACGACTCGCCTCCCTCAATGTCTATCTTCATAACATCAATCTGGTCGATGTCACAGAGGGCAGAGTCTAGGGTCACTGATTCAACCTTAATAGCTTGAACACCTACCTTTTGAATAGTTGAATGTCCTCCAGGATTCTCTTCACTCAGATATAGAATACATTCGCCGTCCGCATCAGAAACGCACTTTCTCATTAGTTTTACGTTCGAGAAACCATTCAGAGCAATGGATCTATCGAGTATGGCAAAGTTAACCGGTTCAGGCTCATATGCCATAATGATTCCCGTTGGTCCAACCAATTTTGCTGCCATTAGCGTGTACCAACCAATGTTAGCTCCTATGTCGACGACGGTCATACCTCTTTTAACCAACTTTCGAAAGAGTTCAGTTATGTGTGGTTCATACCAACCTGTAGCGCCGATTGACGGGGAAACCTCATGATCGTTAGGATTGAGACAGATGTCATAGCCGTATACATGTTTGATTGATTTGCGGGTCAAGTCCCACTTCTTTCTTCTCAAAGTATCAACATAATTCGCAGACACTGCGAATCCTCCGAGAATCTTTGGTATCGCGGATGGATGACTTAGAATGATAAGCCCTGCTTTGAAAGCGTAAGTCATACTAAACAAATTGGTCACAAGATTAACATGTTGAAATCAACTATCCTCTTGAATATTGCTGTTGTTTCCTCGTTCGCAAACTATGAGCTCGCGGGCCCGACTTATTATGATAAAAGCGATTTCAGTAATCAGTAATCATCCGAAAACCTTCAAGCGCATGATGAACAGGCTATTTGAATCGATCCAAAGAACGTGGATGAGAACCTCTCGTGCCTCACTTCCAATGTTCGAAACCCTTCTCTCATTCACCCAAAGATTCTCTCGACCGAGTTTCGATTCTGTTTGTAAACTTCGGGATCGTAGGAGGTTGGTCTCCCAAGATGATTCTTCTTGCTACTTTTTGGAACATGAGTCTTGATATTCCTTTTCGAAGAAGAAGCGGACAAGAAACTAGTCATAGGGTACATCAACGAATAATCTTTCAGTTTCTATCTTGGTCTGTGTGATTCCGGATACTCCGCCGTGCAAATTAGACAAAATCCTGGTTTTTCAGTCGAATTTCGTGCTCCATCTAACTGTGGAGTATTAAAAATGAGGCCGGAAAATTGGCATAAGTCGGAAGCAGATTGACCACCGGTGAACTTTGATAGTTCTTAAGCAAAAGATACGTCTTCTTGTTTTGATAATGGCCAAGAATACTTTCGCAGAGGAGCGGTGGTGAAAACATACCTTAGGTACGTACAGGAAATTCGCAAGAGACTAATCTTCTTTCGAGAATACTATGCACGGTCAAGCTGGCCATTGTCAAGACGACGAATACTTGCTAGGTTGCGAGCTATCCTGGCAATTTTTGTGACTCTTATTGTTGCTTTTTCGACTTTCAACTCATCACCACTTTATGGTTCGCATTTGTCTGTGGGTATACCCCTGGACGCAGCGGCGGCAACTCAAACGAGTATCCCGAATGTGAACTATACAATCATTGGTGTGAACCAAGCACTCAAGAGTCAGATCCCGCAGGCATTTTGGAATAGTCTAAGCAACCAATACGGAATCCGCTGGGACCGTGAACCTATATTTTGGGAACCAGGTTCTAACATCTGGTATAACCAACTTCTTGCTGCGAATATCAGTATAATTGGTATTCTGTGCTTCAACTCTTTTCGAAACTCTTCTTGGACTCTGCAGAACTGGAAGACAGAAGTATCGATTGCCCTCAACGAATATCCCGGAATTCATGTCTGGGAGATCTGGAACGAACCGGAACTTGCAAAATACCAGACTGGTTATGAAAATGGGAGCGCCTACAATTATTACATGATGCTAAAGACTGCCTATCAAATAATCAAAGCTTATAATTCTTCAGACATTGTGCTCGGGCTCGCTGAAACTATCATAAGCGGCCGTTATCAAGACCAAGCTGCGTACCAGTGGGCCCAAGAAGTTTGGAGCTACGGTACAGCGAGTTATTGTGATGCTATATCGCTGCACGTCTACACCGGGATGCAGTACTTATTGAATTCCACCTTGCCGTCCAAATTGACCGAATACCAGGTTGTGAATAACACTCTGACCAGTTACGAATCGTTGACACACAAACCGATATGGGTAACGGAAACTGGGATGCCTTCGAACAACGGTTCTACGGTTCCGAGTCCTGACAATACACCACAAAAGCAAGCTGTATACTTGGATCAGATGTACTCCTTGCTACTGTCCGAGCCATATGTCAAAGCGATAATGTGGTATGATACCTTTACTAGCTATGATTCTGTAAATGGCTATGATTTCGGTTTGTTCAATTCGACTACACTTGCTCCTACACCTACTCTAACACAACTTGAAAATTTTATTCGTCTCGTGAATGAATCGGTTAGTTCGACATCTTCCGTAACCAGGACGACGCCATCCAACACAACAAACATTTCTTCACAGTCAACTAATGAGACAAGCACCGCAACTATCACCTCATACTGTGTCAAGAATTCGACCGAAACACTGAC
>JAKBSX010000563.1 GCA_021844725.1 Actinomycetes bacterium
CAAGTGGGAATAGGTGAAATAAAGCGAGGAATCCTATGAAGAGAGAGCCTACGCTCGAGCTGATTGGGAGAAGAGTTGTTGTCCAGGCGTGGAAATGGTTTGCAACTTCCATCCAGTATATACCCAGGCCCAGGCCAACCAGGAGCCCTGCCATCAGAGAGTACTTGTTCAATTTGTTCGTGACCAGGCCGAGGAACAATGATGGAAGGGTCTGCAGTATAATGATTCCTCCAAGCAGCTGGAGCTGGACTGAATACGAGAGCGGGAATATGAAAACAAAGCCCACAGCTATGAAAAGGAATACTATCATTGCCACTTTTGCTGTTAACGCTTCCCTTGACGCTGACATTTTTGGGTAGAGTTCCCTGACTATGTTCCTGGTGAATAGGTTCGACTGTGACATTGCCATTATAGAAGCTGGCACAAGCCCTCCTATGAATATGCCCAGAAATGCGAAGCCTGTTAATGGAGCTGGGAGCGAATAGAAAATCAGCGCAGGGACAACGTATGTTCCCCTAGAGCTTGCAACGAAAGTGTCCTTCAGGAATGTTAATGCTGCGTGATTGCCATAGACCAGTATACCGAAGAGTGCTAGAAGTGCCAGGCCTACTCCGTAGAGCGGCAGCAGTGATTGGCTAAGTCTTAGCGATTTGGGAGATTTTGCACTCAGAGAACCTGTCACAGCGTGCGGGTATAGGTAGAGCGCAAGAGCACTCATGAGGAACAGACTCCAGTAGGCGTTTACCTGCAACGGGAGTATGTGATAGTACTTGACAGGGAGTCCAGTGAACGACTTTGTGAAACCTATTGTCACAAGTGCAACTATTATGACAAGTGCAACGCTGATCAGTATGATTGCATCCTTGAATATTGCAGTGAGTGTTGCACCTCTCAAACCGCTGACGTAAGTGAAAATTGCAAGTATTATGAATGAGAGTATCAGGGACAAATCTACTACGAGCTTTATGTTAGCAATTCCACTGAGCATTACTGTTAGGACAGAAAGCATCCCTACGATCTGAAGACCTATGTATGGCAGCTCTGCAACTATACCTACTATTGCAATTAGAATTGCAAGGTTCCTGCTGCTGAAATTTGATTTGACGAAATCCGATGCTGTTATGAACCCTTTTTCCTTTGAGACCTTCCACAATTTTGGCATTGCCCACATGGCAATACCAAATGTCACGGCGACGTAAGGTACAGCATAGTAATAGATTGCACCTATACTGAAAACAGACGATGGAATGGCTATGAATGTGTAAGCAGTATACAGATCAGCGCCAACCAGGAACCACACGATAGCGGCGCTGAACTTTCTTCCGCCGAGGGACCATTCATCCAGTTTGCTCATATCTCCTTTCTTCCATCTTCTTCCGTAGAATCCCAGGAAGATGAAGATAAGAAGAAGAATTACCCATACCAGAATACCTGAAAGCGCTAGCATTTACTCGCCTCCGTATTTATTGTACAAAATAGCTGCCAGTCCAAATAAGGCTGCTGCTAGAAAGAGCCATAATAGCTGGTACCAGTAAAAAAACGGTAGTCCACCTATTTCAGGGTTAGTCCGCACGTAGCTTGGGACAATGGCAAGTGCAATAAATGGTATTATGGTCAGGATTGCAACGGTCACGTAAAGGGATCGCTTAGACATTGCAGTCACGTTCTGACTCATAAAAGTTGATATGAAATAAAGAGTATTTAAATTTATTCACCTACATTTATCAAAGTTATAGTCTAATTAAACCGATGGAAAGAAACCCCATTGATCTTCAACAAAATGGATTCCACAATTTCTGTTTTAACAAGTTATTAATTCATAAGTAAACTTCCGTTGAGTGGAGTACAAGTGGACTGTTCTCTCCAATACTACGCTAGGAACTCTGATGTCTTCACTTGACACCAACATTGTCCTAATTTCGCTGCCAACAATTGCGAGAGAACTCCCGGACACATCACTTCTCGATCTCCTGTGGATTCTCATGGGATACACACTCCTTACAGCCGCCGTCCTCGTGAATTTTGGCAGACTCTCAGACATGTTCGGTAGAGTCAGGCTGTACACATTCGGATTTGCAGTTTTCACCGTCGGTTCCGCCCTTTGCAGCCTCTCACAAGTGGGGCCAGAGCTAATCGGCTTCCGACTTGTCCAGGGGGTTGGAGCCGCTTTTCTGTTCTCGAATAGTGGTGCAATAATTACAGACGCTTTCCCGGAGAACGAGAGGGGAATGGCCCTTGGAATCAACCAGGTCGCAATAGTGGCAGGTTCCGTATCAGGTCTGGTACTGGGCGGGATATTAACGTATTCATTTGGGTGGAGATCAATCTTCTACGTCAACATCCCAATAGGGATCATAGCGACCGTATGGGCACACCACAACCTGAGGGAACGGGCAGTCATAAAGAGGGGACAGAGGATTGATGCGATAGGAAACGTGACATTTGCTGGGTCCATAAGCTTGATACTCGCTGGAATCACTTTTTACGCTACAGGTTCTGCGGGTGTTAGAACCGTACTTTCCATGATTGTGATGGGCATAGCATTGTTCATTTTCTTTGTCTATTATGAAATGAGAATCGACCATCCCATGTTCGATCTGAAGCTCTTCAGGATCAGACTTTTTGCTGCAGGAAATCTAGCAATTTTCATGAACGCCCTGGCAAGAGGCGCTGTGACATTTGTACTTGTTTTCTACCTCCAGGGTCCCACTATGCGGCTGAACCCATTTGCAGCCGGCTTGTTCCTTGTGCCCACATCCATTTCGCTTTCTTTCTTTGGACCCATAAGCGGCTGGTTCTCTGACAAGTATGGTGCGAGACTGATATCCACCATTGGTCTTGTGGTATCTGCAATAGGTTTCCTTATGCTCGCGCGCATCGGCCAAACCACCACTTTCAACGAGCTCGTCATTCCACTCGTGTTCGTTGGCAGCGGAATGGGAATATTCGCATCACCCAACAGGGCATCGATCATGAATTCTACACCTCCACCTGAGAGGGGAATCGCATCGGGTATGAGTTCGACACTCGTGAATATAGGCAGCATATTCAGCATGGGAATTGCATTCTATGTTATGTCCCTCACAGTTCCGATGACAAATCTTGCAGGCATATTCCTTGGCACATCACACGGTACGGCTATCGGACCATGGGTGAATGACTTCATCAATTCCATCCATTATCTCTTCCTCATAAACAGTAT
>JAKBSX010000564.1 GCA_021844725.1 Actinomycetes bacterium
GGTTTGCCGATTGCTGGTATACGCTCTGAAGCGCACCTGCGACCTCGTCAACAGTGTATTGTACCTGCTGGAGCACACTTGCCGTCTCCAGCGGCGTCAGGTTGTACACGCTCTGAAGCGCACCTGCGACCTCGTCAACAGTGTATTGTACCTGCTGGAGCACACTTGCCGTCTCCAGCGGCGTCAGGTTGTACACGCTCTGAAGCGCCTGAGCTGTCTGAACGGCATCATACTGCTCTTGCTCAAGCAGTTCGGCAGAGGTTGAAGCGTTCAGTCCAAACTCGGTTTTTAGCTGATTTGCCACCTGAACAGACGAATCTTCCTGAAGTCGCATTTGTCGTGCACGAATCACCGGATTGTTCTGTATTGAAAAATTGATAGGAATAGTTCTAGGCTGATGCGGAGCCGTCTGAAGAGTCCCTAATATTATTGGAGGAAGGTTTACACCTGCTGAATTCAGTCCGTTTTCCTCAATTATTATTGCGTCTGAACCTAGAGTCTCAGCTCGGGTGACTTTCCAGTTAACGTGGTACATACCGCCACCAGACACCTGAAGGCGTGCTGGGCCAGCGCCGCTGTAGCTGAACGACTCTACCGTCTGGGATGTAGCAGAGTTCACGACCAGTACAGTAATATCCGAATCCAAGGAGCTATCCAAGTTTCCAGAGGAGATTCCCGTATTAGTCAACGGGGCTAAGAACGTAAGGGCGCTCTCTGGCGGCGGAAAGCCTGACGACGGAATTGTAGAAGCTGCAGCTGCGGAACTAAAAGCTAGGGGAAAAAGGGCTGCTACTACCCCACCTAGTGCAATCGTTACTAACATTTTGCGAGGGTAAATCATAAACAGCTGACCTCCTCTTATGTTGTTCCCTGGACAATGGGAACCGTCACTTTAATAAATGTGAGAATTAAATATAAATCAAAAAGTTGTCTTACACAATGTGAATCTGAGAAAATCTGAAAGGCCGGATCTGGTTCCTTACTTGCTCGTTTAGGTGGCCAAATCATCGCTAAACAGGGTCCATTAACTCCACGCCAGTTGGCGAGAGCTCCGCTTATCACGAAAGAGGCCGGATCAGGGGAAAGGTATCATCTATAGAAGGCGCTTGCGCACGTTGGAATCTATAATGTTTCAACTAAGGCCCAGCTGGGTTCTACCTCGGTGATCAAAGCCGCTGTTATTGAATCACGTACGGACGCGGTATTGACCAGCTTGGTAGTAATCTCAGAAATTTACAGGAGGTTACTAGCAAAAATATTAGTCCCCAAACTTGATTTGGCTCGCTCTCTACATGCAGTTTGTCATGAGCGACCTGGATTTGGGCTCGCGTCGGAGACATTGAAGGGTTTCTCAAGGTATTTGATGCAGTAGATAACAAAGTTACTGAGGCTGAGTTATCAGTTGCTACAGCAAAAACCTTAGAGGACCATTTTGACGTTATCGCAAGGGAGCTGGGTGAGAAGTGGAAAGCCAAAAAGCCTCCTTCCGCTGTTGCTATTGCATATCTCAACGAGGACGTAAACGATCTAGCGAGTCGAATCCAGACAGTGCGATGGGGCTATGCAATTGAGAAGGGAAGAAAGACTGCTGATCTTACTTCTCATGGTCAATACGCGCGGGGTCGGCGATCAAGTGCGAACCAGGTACCCAATGAAGCAACTAGGGGTATATAACGGCAAGGAGTGGCAGCTAGTAAAGGTGCATCAGAATGGCTCGGTCACGCTTACACGCGGTAAAGAATCTGTCGACCTCGATTCTGATTATGTCTCAGATCATTTGGAACTGGCTTATGCATCAACTGGACACTCTGCCCAGGGGAGAGGTTGGGATCAAGTCTATGGATGTTTCAGAGGGAAGGAAAGTTCCACTTGGGCGTACAATGTGATAACGCGCCCCATAAAACAGCTCCATTTGTACGCTGAAATCCCGGTGGGGACTGCCGATATAACCCATTTCTGGAAGGCCATAGTTGAGAGTGACGACGAGCAAAAGGCGGCACTGTTGCAAGCTGAGAAGGCAGTTCGGGACAAAGTCATGGCTAATGCCAAAATAAGGTCAGGTCGGCCTGCTGACGTACTTGGCTATATGGAGGATTCCAGGACTGGTCGCAAAAATTCAGCATCCGATGAAGCTCTGACGGAATTGAAATCCACTATCCCACCGATCGACACCCCACAAACTCCGAATCAAGATGGTATTGGTGAAATTAAGTAGTTATTGCCGCCAACCCATTTACAACATTACATATTGGTTGAGTCGGTATTCCGTAATAATTGAAATTCTGCATTGCCCCATTACCATAACAGGTTGCCGTCAATGCCGAACCAAAACCAGGGCTCTGTCCTTGTAAATTATTCTGTGCGACATACCAGAGAATTGAACATCCCTACGGAGGCGGAGCGATTGAATACCCGCCATTGAACCTCATCTCAATATGAACTATGTTGCAGGAATACTTATCTAGAACATAGGTAAGTCACAATTATGTAACCAAAACCACAAACGACCTGGAGGGGGATGGTCATGAATAAAAGAATCAACGCCAAGATCACACTACGCAAGCACTTCGGAAATAAGAAACCGAGTACCTGGGTTACGGGTATCTCAGGGGTAGTCGCTATCGCTGCCTTTGCAGCACTAGCTGGTCCAGGCTCACTAGGTGCCAGCCAGAATTCCAGGGTGGGATTTTCAAAGACTTCCTACGATTCATTACAAGCACAAGTCTCAAATGGTCAAGGATACTGGCTGGTGACAGCCTCTGGAAAGGTAACCGCATTCGGTGGAGCTGTATTTTATGGAGACCTCTCTGGTCATAAGCTCAATAAACCGATTGTTTCAATGGCATCAACTCCTGATGGTAAGGGCTACTGGCTGTTTGCAGCTGATGGAGGGGTATTCAGCTTCGGTGATGCTACTTTCTATGGTTCTAAAGGTGGAACCACCTCTACAACTCCCTATGTCGGAGGTGCGTCGGTCGGTGCTCAGTCTGGTACAACGGTTGGGCCGTCCACTCAACAGCTTCCCACCCAGTGGATGGGTCAATGGCTATCTACTTCCACATACCAGCCAAGTGATGTCGTGTCATATGGCGGAAGTTCCTGGTTTGCCACCAATTCAGTTGCTGCTGGTGTGACCCCTGGAACCCAAGGATCACCATGGCAGCTCTTAGCTGCTGGTGGTGCTAATGGATCACAGGGACC
>JAKBSX010000565.1 GCA_021844725.1 Actinomycetes bacterium
AGTACGTCCAGTGCCTGCCGAGTTTTTACAAGGTGCACCTCTTCACAAGAAAGTGGCTGCACCGACGCGTCTGTGAGCGATTCATACCAGACCATGTTTTACGGCAAAGGAAGAAAAATTTTGCCGCCAACATAGTGGACGGGTGGTTCAGGGACTCGATGACCGGTCTCTTTGCGACTGTTTTCGATGACGATAGTTCGACAATATATCGCTATCTTGACGCATCCAAAGTACGAAAACTGGTTGCAAATCATGTGTCAGGAAGGTCAGATTACCATAAATTTTTGTATAGCCTGATTGTTCTGGAACAGTGGATGCGTTCATACATAGTGTAAATCGATCATAGCACGGAATGGGAGGGCGTTATCCCCTTCGTGAACAGTGGAGAATCAATGGATAGTGAAATCAAGATTTGCCTCGTATCTTCCTCTGGAGGGCATCTAAGCCAACTTCTTCTCCTTAGCGAGGCATGGGAACAAAGGGCTCATTTCTTTGTTACATTGCGGGGCTATGCAGCGGACGAACTTAGCGAACACTCCATGGCATACATTGTTGACTGGGCGAACAGGAGGCACCCTATCAAGCTCATAAAACTGGCCAGCCAGTGCCTGACTATACTTCTGAGGGAACGCCCACACGTTATTCTAAGCACGGGTGCCGCTGTCGGCTGCCTCATGTGCGTTTTCGGCAAATTGCTGGGGAAAAAGATAATCTGGGTAGACACGCTTTCACACGTAGATAGACTCACCCTCTCAGGTAGAATAGTGCGGCTCTTCGCAGATGTTTTTCTTGTACAGTGGCCGGAACTCGCTCAAAAATACAGGCACGCCGAATACGTAGGCTCCGTAATATGATTTTTCTTACGGTAGGCTCTGAGTTTCATTTTGATCGGCTGGTAGAGGCTGTCGATAGGCTGATCGCTGAGTCGTTTCTCAGCGAAGAGGTGGTTGGCCAGATAGGGTATGGGGGTTATGAGCCTCAGTATATGAATTGGGTCCCTACGATGCCGCGTGGCCTTTACGCTGAACATATCCGGTCAGCCAACAGGGTTATCAGCCACGCCGGCATGGGCACAATAATCCAATGCCTTCTTATGGAGAAACCCTTGCTTGTAATGCCGAGGCGCGGGAGCCATCCCAAGGAACACGTGAATGACCATCAGTTTGGAACAGCGGAGAAATTTGAAAAGAGAGGTAGCATTCTAGTGGCCCGTGACACCGTCGAACTATCGGATAAGATAAACCAACTGATAGGATTTTATCCGGTAATTGGCGCGCAGCAGTCCCGGAAAGCTATGACGGATCGGATTAATCGTTTCTTGATAGATTTGAAACGTCGCGCCTAGTAGTTCATATTGTAGCACTTAATTTCTGGCGGTGGACACTTTCTCGGGATAACTTATGGTGTTTTTAGTCTCAGTCCAGTCGGAGCTGATAAGGAATAATATTCATAGGCTCCGATGGTCGGAGGGGTTCCTACCAGATTACCTGCATAATCCGTTGTCAGCCCCACGTTCACTCCCGCCTCGATTGCCGGTGAGCCAGCGTCAAGGTGGAAGTCTGGTGTTGAGGTGGAGACGAAGAGGGGGTCGGAGGCTAGGTTGTTGCTCTGACTCGATGCCGTCTGCCACGCAGAAAGAGTCGAATAAAAAGTGCTGCTCCCCCACTGGAGAAAATTGGATGCTGTAGGGCCAAAATCATTGTAGGAATAAACATTGCCGGACCCGTTTGTCCCGTCATTTTCGCCGCCGTTCTGAGCCGAAAAGGCGGTAGAACTATTCCCCCAGGATATGTTGTTCTTGACGAGGTTTCCCGTGACCCCGCCTGCTGGTGGATTGGTCCAGCCAGTCGCTATGCCTGTGGCGCAGCCATAAACGGTGTTATTGTAAACAGTGTTGTTATGCACCAAACGAGTAAGCTGAATACCCAGGCGCGTATTGTTATAGGACTGGTTGTACGATACCTGGACTCCATCGGAATCTTCGACCATGATGCCGTCGAGGTTATTTTCTGTGGTGTTGTCCTGGACTATGACGTTGCTCCCAACGGTGTCTATCCATATCCCCGGTTCGTAGACTGTGCCGGTCACTGTGTTGCCCTGAACTACTGCGTTCGTGAGGGTGTGGTCATAAGAAGTGCCGTTTCCTACAGAATCAAGGTATATACCGCCGTGTGTGATGGACATCAGACTCGTTGACCGCCGCATATTGTTACTGACGACATTCCCTTGGATGGTCACTCCGGTTATTGGACTGTCCCAGTTTCCTATCAGAATCCCGGCATCCCCGTTATGACTGCAGGTGCAGTTCTGAACGAGAACATTGGTTACAGCCGTTCCCAATGCACCGGCTTCGATGCCTGCATTGTAGTTATAGTCAGACACTACTCCAATGGCCTGCGGACTAGCGATAACCGTGGAGTCGGTCCACATATTCGAGAAATATATTGCCCCGCCCCCCGAACCTCCGTTCACATGGGTAACATGCACATCCTGAAGCGTAACATAACCCTTTTTACACAGAAAGCCGAAATCTCTTTGAGCCGCCTCTACTCCAGGGTTGGTGAAGGCCGTTGCTGGATTTGAGGTTGAATAGACACAAAGCACGTTGGGAGCCCAGTACCATTCATTGGCACTGACAATAGAGCTGACTCCTGATACGCCGATTCCCATGATACCGTTGAAAATGACCATTTTCGGCTTGGTAGTAACCTTGGTCTGCCAGACGGTGCCACTCGTCTGAGTCCAGGCTGAATTAAGTAGGTCGGCCCCGGTAATAGTAGGCAATACCCCACTCCCGTATGCCCCAAACGTGATCGGGTTTCCGGAGGTACCGCTCGAAGAAACCGTCAACTGCTCGCGCCAGGTGCAGCCACGATTGAACAGAACCGAGTCTCCTGGCTGGAACTTTGATGCATTTACTTTCGCAATCGTCAGCCAGGGCGTGGAAGGGCTGGTGCCGTTATTGGAATCGCTGCCGACCGGGCTGGCGTTCGAAACGTAGTAGGTGACGCCCCAGGCCGCAAGCGGCCACACCAACATGAGGATCAGAATCAAAAACAGCTTCTTCATAGCTTCTCCCGCATCAAAAATCCGAAAACCGTGAACTGTCATCTTGTACACGAATCCAGAGTCGCCATGGAAATAGCAGCTTGCAAATGATTTTTTCAGTAAGCAATATGCCAGAAGGCGGGAGATAAAA
>JAKBSX010000566.1 GCA_021844725.1 Actinomycetes bacterium
CGGGACTTAACACAGTAGTGTTAAGTCCCGATGACCGCAATCTCCTCCGGTGTTTTACACCTTCTTATCATTTCTGTTCTAGTGATTCTATGTTCCCATACCCGATGTACTACTACCATCGCATGGCGATATTCTGACATAAATCGGTTCAGCTGGGATGCGTACAAGTCCAACAGGTCAACAAGACAGCCCGAAATATGCAGGGTCCATCGATCTGCCCCATGTGTAAATCCACTCCATTTCAGATAAACGACTTGATGACGACCCCCAATGCGGGAGAAGAATCCACGGCTCCAGAACCGATATGACAAACATCCACTAATCAAAGGATGGAAAACAATGGAGTCCACATTACACTATGTTTTCCTGGATTCATGTTTATCAATGTATTCCAGCAAGGCCTTCTCAAGCTCTTCGATGATCTTCCGTGAGGAACCAGCCTTGTCAATAACAAAGTGATTCCATTTCTTCCAAATTTCCTGATCTACATTGACCGAGGTCTTCCGCTTTTCTCCCATCACGAAGGTATTGGATTGGTGGTATCTTTTGCAAGTAGGTTTACCATTCCACCATTATACCTCGAGCTCCAATATCCATGTGATATCATGGCATAAATGTAAAATAATGTATGCTGAAGAAATTCATGAACCCGTAAGAACAAGACGAGCCGGGAGTCGGCGGCAAAGCTTTGTCAATTCACCGAACGGTATGCGAGAAAACTCCCAGTCTAATACCAAAGCAGTTTCCAATATACGGTGGGAAGCTTCTAAACTCACCATTCCAGTTTGGCTCATGCAATTGGAAGAAGAATATCGGCTCGATGTGGGACAGTTTCCGGAGAAGATCTCTCCTCTGGTGTCAATCAACCGTTCAAACCTTAGGGACCTGCCAGCCAAGCTTCAAAATCACTGCTACATTTACAGACCTCAATTGAAGACGTTTCATAAAGGGGACTGTGAAGATGAAGTTTGATAGAAACTACTAGAGGGCAGCCGGAGGTATGGCGATGCATCATCTTTCCGCAACTGCAGTGGGTTGGTGCTGCTCATGACTGGAATCGTACACACTGTGTGTGATGGTCACTGATAGTGACTGTACGGTCTATGACGCAGAGCTCTTGGGAAGACAAACCCTGGGTAAAGTTGCACGACATATGTTTTGCCCTTTTTGTGGTGAACACTTCAAACTATCTTCGAGCATTGCAGTTATAGAAAAGTTAACGACATTAGTTTCAATCACAAATTCCGGAGCGATGACAAACCGATAAATAGACATTTCTGGTGGCTGGCTCCATATTAAAAAACATTCAATAAGATATTGATCTGGGTACGTCCGGACTTATCTGCAACCCACTGCGAATTTCAGGCTTTTTGAGATGATGAGGGATGTCAGAAAATAAGGATTTTGTGATTGGAAACCCATCGCATAAGTGCTAATTGATTTATACTTTGTAATACATGTCATACTAATGACAAAACCGAGTCGCAGGACCAGCAAAGATGTTCTCGTTGTAAGAAAGATAAACAAGGATATCTACAGGCGATTCAAGCAGAAAGCTGTGGAGGGGAACAAGAACGTTGGTGAAGCGCTGAATCAGGCGATGAGTTATTGGTTGGCAAAGGATAGAGAACACGAAGGGCCGGACATCAAAAACCTACTGAAGCTGAATGGACTGGTAAAGACAAGCAGCACGGTCAGCTGGAGCATGGATGTGGATGAGACACTTTACGGTGACTCACCTTGATTTTTCTGGATACAAGTGTCCTTGTCGCGTACATTGTTGACAGAGATAGCAACCACAATAGAGCTGTGCATTTGGTGGAAGGCATTATCTCTGGCAAATACGGATCTGCGCTTACGTCGGATTACGTGTTTGACGAAACGGTGACTGTTGTGTTAGTCAGAACCAAGTCCCTGGAAAGCGCAGTCAATTCAGGCAAACTTATTAGGGAATCGGTCACCCTCGTGTCTGTCAGTGAAAGCATCTTCGAACATTCCTCGGAGATTTTTAACAAACAAAAGTCTACAAGATTTAGCTTCACAGATTGTACGATACTTGCATTGATCGCTGAAAACCATATTGACAAGCTCGCCACTTTTGATAAAGAGTTCAGGGGAGCCGATTTCTACAAAGTGGTCAATTGAGAGACATGCCGTGCGTGTTTCAAAAGTGTCTTTAGGTTCTGACCAAAAAAAATGGACCCGCATAACTATCTGAGCAAACCATTCACGGTTTGAAACAAAACCTCGTCAAAAATCACCTCGAGTGCTTCTCTATTTGATCGATTGTCCAGTGCACAAGGTAAGCAGTCAAATAAGGGGCGGAATCGCTGGTTCTTCAATTTTTCCTTCTTTTCTCCCTTTTTCCTGTCATTTTACTGCAGTCTTGTGCTTTACCGCCTATTCCAATTGTCGATGTATAAAGTTTCCTGATAGAAACCAGAGCGATGAGGCCTAGTGTTCATTTAATTGATTGATAGGCCTTGGTCTAGCCATATAGCCGTTCGTTAAGACAGTCCAACCGACAATAGGACAGTGTACATCATCTTCTGCAGATTTTCCTTGACAGTGTATTCTTCCTGCGTCTTCTTCATAGCCGCCTGTTCAATTGCCTTCTTCCCGTGATCCACTCTTTGTCGATATCCATCAACAGCGACACCGTCAGACCGAGCAATGATGCATCGTTTGGAAAGTCGGCGCCTTTCCGGGTGAGAAGTCGCTTCTGCGACTGACGGTGTCCATATTGATGGACATAAATGAGGAATGGGTGACAGGCAGAAAATATCTTAGCTTGGAAGACAGTTGAGGCGGGTAGAGTGGAAGTACAGGATCAGGAAATTACAGCAGAATCGGTACACTGTCAACCAAAGAATCGCAGATTAAGAGATATTTACCAACTTCAAGTCCTTTATTTGATTGAACTCATCGTCCAAACCCACAACAAGTTCACCATCGATAATCTGGGCTGTTGCGGCTGCGAAGGCATCCGCAAGAGATATTGACCCTAATGCCTTCAGCCTCGCGGCTTGACGCCACAGCTCACCGCCATCGATTTCGTATACTCGGACACCGTACGCTCTCAAATTCTTCTCCTTTTCGACTGCCACTTGCTCGCTCCTTCTGTGGAGTATGTAGTAGAGTTCTGCAAGGTTGACCACATTCACGTAACCCTTTGCCTTCCCTTCTGAGACATCGCT
>JAKBSX010000567.1 GCA_021844725.1 Actinomycetes bacterium
TTCAGATCTGTTCAAGGTGGGGATTTGAGTTTTAGTTGAGAATAATTCGATAAGAGCGAAGACATGAGCGAAGATAGAAAAGGATATGCCGAAGAGGGCAAGTCAACTGGTGGGGTGAACGGCGAAGATTCACGGCAAAGTGGTCAAGCCCGGGGAATAGGTAATCGGATGAGTTCAAAGCTCATGAGCCATACCTTTGAGGCTTTGAAGATACGTGATTTCAGGACACTTTGGTTTGGTTTTCTGGGTTCCTGGACTGGCATGCAGTTTCAGCAGGTCGCCAGAGGTTATCTAGCTTACAAACTAACCGGAAGTGCGTTTGCCATCGGACTTGTAACCTTGGCGATGGGCCTTCCAAGGATTTTTCTTTCTCCTATTGGCGGTTACCTGGCTGACAGGTTTAATAAGCGTGACGTAATCGTCTGGACAAGTCTTCCAATGACAGTCTTGAGCATCATCACCGGGTTTCTCTATATCGGTGGCCATTTAACTGTTACTTGGCTGGTGGTGTTGGGTTTCATCCAGGGGATCACCTTTGCGTTTCTTATGCCAGCCCGTCAGGCATTTGTTCCCCAGGTGGTGGGCACGGGTCACTTGCTTCCAAATGCAGTAGCTCTGAATAACGCTGGAATGAATTTGACCAGGGTGGCTGGGCCTTCGATTGCCGGCCTGTTGATTGCGGTGCCGCATTTTGGCCTTGGAGGAACCTTTTTCGTAGCTGCCGGATGTTGGATGTGGGTTACCTGGTCGGCAATGCGGGTCGCGGTTCCTGGCGCACCGGTAGGCAAACGTCAGCGAGTTGGAGCCAGCGTCAAGGAGGGCTTCCGCTATGTGCGGAGCAAACCGGCAATAATGGTGTTGCTGAGTCTAGGGTTTGTTCCGCTGGCACTGGGGATGCCGTATATAAATCTGATGCCGGCAGTAGCTGACGGTCCCCTTCACGGCGGGTCAGCGCTGCTTGGAATACTTCTGAGTATTGGAGGGGTGGGCTCTCTGGCAGGTACCTTATTGGTTGCTTCGCTGTCGAGATACCCTAAGAAAGCTGTCATGCAGCTGACTTTGGGGATATCATTTGGACTTGCCCTGGTGGGCTTTTCATACTTCGTCAGGCTCGATGAAATTGTTCCCTCCATACCGTTCCTGTTCTTAGCTGGAATGACCGGGGATGCTTATCAGGCGCTGAACTCATCGCTTATCATGATGAGTACGGAAGCCAGCCAATATGGCCGTGTGATGGGTGTGTTTATGATGGCTCAATCAATTCGCCCAATTTCCATCATGCCGATCAGTGCGGTTGCTGATGCAATTACTACTCCGGTTACCCTGCTATTTGCAGGTGCGATAGTATCTGTATTTGTGGCAGGGGTTGCAATCTTCTATCCTGGCTATCGCCAGATAGGTAGGGATCCACTGTCGGTTAGCGCAACTGCGGAGATACCTGTAATTCCGCCCGGCAGTTTTGACAAACCTCCTGACGATGGTCCTGTGACCCTGGGTGGGCGGACAGCCTAGGAGTAAGATCAGATTTCACTCAGGTTAAGGGTTTCAGCAGTTTACTAACGTCGGATTAGCGGGCATTTGTGATAATGAGGTAGTACCAATGCGTTAGGGTTATCTGCATATTTGGCAGATGGCCTTGTGCGCATGCTGAATTAAGCATCGATTTTAGATTGGCAAGGTTTAGGTTCGCTTTATGACCTTTTGCATTAGGGAATGATTCTGATAAACGGTCAAACAGAGACGGAACATTATTTGGGTGCTGACGAGGATTCTTTAATGCCAGGTGGCACAGATTGAATCCGGCGCAGCGGCTTATCGTGGTGCGCGGCCTTAGAAGCTTTACGCAAGCCTACCTAAACGTTGTCGCTCCGCTGTATCTGCTTTCTCTTGGAGTCTCCTCAGCCGGGCTTGGAGTCCTGTTCACAGCGTCTTTTTTGATAGGTGCAGCGCTTTCAGTTCCGGTGGGAATCTTTGCCGATCGATTCGGCAGAAAGCCATTTTTGGTCACCTTTACAGTGCTTATGATTATTTGGGGAGTGATCTACTGGCAATCAACCTATATTCCGCTTCTGTTAACTGTTAGTGCAATTGCCGGAATCGGCAGGGGTGGTGGAGGTATGGGTGCTGGCCAGGCTGGGCCATTTGCACCAGCGGAAACTGCACTTATGGCTGATTTGGTAGCGGAAAAAGATAGGCGGCGGGTGTTTTCCTGGAATGGAATCATTTCGTCGTTGTTGGCTGCGGGTGGTGCCGCAATTGCCGGTGTGCCGGAGCTAATCCATCACGATCACCTTGGTCTCCTCGGTTCAGATAAGAGCTTGTTCCTGCTTTCCGCTATTTTGGCAGTAATCTCGCTTTGGATACTTATGGCTGTTCCGGAACCGGAAAGGAAGCCCCGGGTGAAGGGGAAGAGGAGTCCAGTCAGTCGTAAGTCGGGCAAAATAATACTCCAACAGTCTTTGGCGGGCGCCTTTAATGCCTTCGGGGTTGGCTTTGTCAATTCACTTTTCGTCGTGTGGCTGCATCTTCGCTTCGGAGTGGGATCAGCTTCAATTGGTCCGGTGTTTGCCGCCAGCTATCTGCTTTCTGCGGCCAGTGTCTGGGGGGCCTCTGCATTTGCCGGAAGGGTTGGTTCAGTTAGAACGATAGTCATCACAAGGATTGGTGCAGCTCTGTTGATGGTATTAACGGCGTTGGCGCCAACCTTTCTGATCGCCGTAATTCTTCAAATCCTCAGGACGGCATTCACAATGATGGTCACTCCTGTAAGGCAAGCTTTTACCATGGGTCTTTTCCCTTCCGAGGAACGAGCCTCGGCATCAGGAATGACAGGAGTAGTCCGAAGGCTTTCAGCTGCTCTCAGCCCACCGATAACCGGATCGTTATTTGAGTCTGGAGCCCTTGAGTTGCCCTTCTTTCTAGGCGCAGCATTTCAAGTGGTTTCAGCGTTTTTATACAGTGCCTTTTTTGCCAAGATGGACACGGAGCGAGTTGGGAAGGTAGCAATCGAAGAGGCAGAGATAGAAGAGATTGGGAGGGAAGACCCGGACCTGTGAGTTCTGCTCTGGTCGCTATAAAGTCTGCTAATTTACCCAAGAGCGCCGAAAGGCCCCGTCCTTTAGGGCGGGGATGGACAGGCGCTAACGGTGAAGCCGTTACATCTTTTACAACCGTGAACTGATGTAACACCCAGG
>JAKBSX010000568.1 GCA_021844725.1 Actinomycetes bacterium
GGGAGGAGGAGTTTTCTTAGTAAGAATGGGATCATGGATAAACAGGATGAAGGCGCTTGTCCACGATCAACCATGCTGAATGATTCTTCCCAAAACAAATGCCAATTTAGCTTTCTAGCTAAATGGCATTTACTGGACATAGCAATCATATTTGCGGTAGGCATTATCGAGTACTTTCTGATTGAGCCGTCTGCACTTATGGCACCATTCTATTCATTACCTTTGAAATATGCCTATCCAATTTCAAGTTACAACAACGTCTTCAATATCAATGGCACAATGTCTCTGTATTTTTTCATCATATTCCTATTCTATGGCATCCATGCTCCTGTTTCCACCTATTATATGACGTATCACTTTATTTTGGTCTTGGCAACCTTCGCATCTATGGCTTGGTCTATACGGTATTTCCTAATCAAGTACGGTGGGATGCGCAATATGAATATGCTTACAACTTTTTTTTCTATTTCAGTTTCAATCCCATATATTTGGAATTTCCAATTCGAGGGAGGTTATTCGTACCCTTATCTTTTTCTTACACCACTTCTACTGGCAGTGTTAGATTTCAGCTTCGATGATTTGGTTTTTTCAAGTGGGGCCAAATTCCTCAGGCGTGCAATTCTATTAGCTGCGATTGCCTCATTGTGCATTATGGACCCTAGAACTTTTGTCTACACGTTAACAATTATTACATTTTTCACAATTTACTCAATCATTCGAGAACAGTATTCCCTCCGAACGAAATCTAGACTAAACTCTGGTTTTAAGATGATTGTTTTCTATTGTCTGTTTTTAGGTATGTTCACGGTGTTCAACATCAGGACATTGTTGGCCTATTTTGAGATAAGATCATTTGGCATTCATATTCTTTCGAATGCAGCTGCTTCGCAATTGGGAATCGCGTATCAAAACTTCCCTGTCCTTTTGACTGTGACTGGTTTTGCCAATTGGTCCTCATCATATAGCCCGTTCAACGGCTCGATTTTCCTTGGATTAATACCATTTTTGTTCGGTTGTATTTCTTTATTTGACTTCAGGTTTAGGCGAATATCCCCTTTCATCTTTTTCTTAATTGCCGGCATAGTAATATTGACATCTCTCGGAACGCCAACTTCAGTCTTCTATTCTATCGGTCAAACCAGGTACTTTCCATACTTGGTTTATGTTTACCCTACTTATCTTATCTCCATATTACTCATGCCTTTGCTATATCTCTTCTGCTCACTTGGGATTTCCAGTATTTCTCATCTGGCTAGCTCTTTGGTAATAGGCTATCGCAGTGACAATCCTACCACTTCTAGAGCTGTCCGTGAGGTCAAACACTCAATTAGTAAAGAAAGTGAGTACAGCGATGAAACAACCAGATTCATATTTCATGGCTTGAGTTATTCCAAGTCATTTGCTCTCTTGAGCGTAGCCTTGATACTTTCACAAGGCATCCTATATCTTCCTATCCTGAAGGATCTTCAACAATATCAAGTGGTGGGTCCAAACCCAAATGCATCTGTCCAGAGTCTACTGGACTTCATGGCAACTCAGAATAGCACAGGAATAACTTATTTGGTCACTCAGGGGAATCTTCCGTCTCAACAATATCTATATGATATCCCAAACACTATCGATCTTCCTCAATTTTCATACATGTCAGCTTTCTTGAGTTATCTGATGCTACAAAAAATAAATACGACAGCAAAGATATTGAGCTACTTTGGAATCCAGTATATTATATTCTACCTACAGCCTGGCTCTATCTATACTTCAACAACCGCCCTTGCAACTCTAAATAATACCACTGAGCTAAATATCATTTATCATCTGTACCCTCTCTACGTATTTCGCAATGCCGCTTATGCCCCATATGTGAAATCGAACCAACTTTATGAAATGTTCGATTCTCCTTTGTCATATATTCCGCTTTCATATCTTAATCTCAATGCGTCAACCATTCCTTCATATTCCATATCAGCTGGTTCGCAGGATCTTGTGACACAACATCTGACTGGAGTGATAGGTCGGAATTTAAGCGAAGCAGATGTGGAGTCGTTGTTCTTCAACAAGAACTGGAGCTTGAATATCGGAAGCATGAACATCAATCAGTATCCAATCGGATGGCAGCAAACAGCGCCATATTGGACTGGAGATTACTTCCCCTCGCTGTTTCCCAGAGGAGATTCATCACTTTCCATTCATAATGATTTCAAAGGAAGCTATTACATATTCCTACTTGGAGGAATAGCCAATCTGAATTCATTCTATGGGAAAGGTTATGCAAAAATCATCATCCGTGGTTATAATTCGACTATCTCCACGTGGTTCAACGAAACGAACTACTCGCCCATCAGCGAATGGGTTTATGCCGGAACTCTAACAGTCCATCGTCTTATTACACTGAGCGCGGATGCCTCTAACGGGATTCCCTTCATCTCACGTGTCGTTTTTGTACCTGTCAACCAGATGCGCTCTGTAGTAAATGCGTCGATTCATTTCGTAAGAACTCACAGAATATATGATTTTAGTAACATCGTGCCAACCAATTTGTTCGGCACACCTCTATTCCCTTTGCAGCAGGAAATAGGATCTGCCTCTTGGATTCTCAGAGTCCCTTTCAAGGGTGTGGACTCAAATGCCAGCATTGTGTCTGCCATTTCAACCAATCTATCAAATAGCACACATCCGTACATTGGTGGCTCACCTCTGCTATCTTCTAGCTCACTTGCTGACAATGGGCAATTTGTCTTTAAAGACTATTTCTTTCCTTCAAGTAATGGCATCAGAGTTAATAACTCCGACTTGTTTGGTAACTACAGTCAATTACAAAATCAGCCTTCATATCAAAGCGTATTCGTGACAAATACTACCAAAATTCACGGACTACCAGTTGTTTATGAGCCTGCAGTATCTTATGGCTCAGTCGGGTTGTGGTCCAAATTCCAGTTGACGTTTCCATTTAGACTTGATATACTCTTTATGTCTACTCAATGGGGAAGTAACGCAGGAATAGATTTGTCAAATTCTTCTTGGAACGGACTGCTCGATTTCAACGGGAAGTCATTTTTTCCAAATTATTCTTCCCAGAATGCTAGATGGAGTTTAGACAACAGTGTATGGTATGAGCTTCGGCTCAGTGGTGCTTCGAACGGTGTTGTTACTATCGACGTTGAGTACTATAGTAATCAGACACAGTTGAGAT
>JAKBSX010000569.1 GCA_021844725.1 Actinomycetes bacterium
AATCTCTTTGGTCTTCAGCAGGAACTGCCATTATAGCTCCCGTTCCATATCCCATAAGGACATAATCGGCTATATAGATTGGAACTGGTTGCTCATTGAAAGGATTGATAGCATAACTTCCCGTGAATGCGCCCCTTTTGGTTATTTCGCCCTCGGTTGAGAGCCTGTCGATGTCGCTAGAAGACCCTACACGTTCAATCAAACTTTCCACTTCTGTTCGTTGTTCGGATGTTGTAAGTTTTGATACGAGAGGATGCTCGGGTGCTAATACACAGTAAGTCATTCCGAAGCTCGTATCGGGCCTGGTTGTAAATACCCTCAGTGCTAGATCGTCGCGGCCCTCAATAACCATTGAAAATTCAGCTCCTTGGGAGCGTCCAATCCAGTTGCGTTGCATGATCTTGACTCTCTCGGGCCACTCAAGTTCGTCAAGACCCGAAAGAAGTTCATCAGCATACTTGGTAATTGCAAAAAACCACTGTTCTAAGTCTCGCTTTACAACGACATCGCCAGATCGCTCACAAGTTCCGTCTGCCAGAACTTGTTCGTTAGCCAGAACCGTCTTGCATCCAGGGCACCAATTGACTGGGGCGTTTGAACGATATGCAAGACCTGCATCAAGAAATTTTTTGAAAATTATCTGATTCCAATATATATAGTTGGGATCGTGACTCTTTACTTCACGTCTCCAATCATAAGAGGCTCCAAGTTTCATCAAGCTCTCTTTCAGTTCGCCTATGCGCTCATCGGTAAACTCTCTTGGGTGTCGTCCACTCTTGATTGCAGCGTTCTCAGCAGGCAACCCAAAAGAGTCAAATCCAATCGGAGAGAGCACACCATAACCTTGCATGGTGCGATAACGCACTGTGAGATCACCAAATGTGTAGTTGCGAATATGGCCTTGATGGGCTTGGCCACTTGGGTAAGGATACATGCAAAGGACATAGTAGGGATCGCGCTTATCGTCATTTTCTATACTGTAAGTGCCTTGGGCGAGCCAGATAGCCTGCCATTTTGCTTCAATTGCCTGAGGGTCGTAAGTAATTTCAGGCTTTGTTTCGGTAACAGACATGCTAAGATGCTAAATAAATTAAGTTGTTTTGCACAAACAGAGTCCTAGGACGGTGGGAGATGAGATTCACAAAGAGAACAATCGTTGTAGTTGTGAGTATAGCTGTTGCTGTCGCGATGTCTGGCTGTGGTCACCTGCATGGACTTCTCGGCGGGCATCGTGGTAGTGGGGTTCTGAGTCAGAGTCCAGCCAATTCTTCGGCCAATTCGTCAGTCAGCTCCCCTTCTGGCCAATCTATTACCCCCTCAACTGCGCTAGCTACCAGCCAGTATCCCAACGGAATCTCCCCAAGCTGGCTTTCCTCGCAAATTGGCGCTTGGTCAGGCGCTACCCAGGATCCGTTGATTCTCTCCCCCACTCTTGCGGGAGCGAGCTATGACAATGTCTCCGAACCTTACAATACTACTGGGGTTATAAACAATGAATTATCGATGCTTGAGGCTACGGGTGCCCAAGCGATAACTATTGACCTAGGATATGACCCGTGGCTCTCAAACGACAGTGCCACAATTGCAAAAGATACCTCAATAATTAATTCAATTCGATCTTCCGGTCATTTAGTGGTTATCAAGGATGCAAGTGCCGAAAGATATCGACACTCTCAATTACCTTGGAGCCAGTTTGTCTCAGCGTGGGTCCAGCGAGTCAAAACAATCGCCGCACTATTTCATCCGGATTACTACACCGTGATAAAAGAACCTCCATGGTATGCACCTATGATCGCCGGGCTCTCTCGTTCAAATATAAACTCACCGGCCGACCAACAAGTCGACAATGTGAATTCATGGACTAGCTTGCTCAGTCAGCTCATCACGGCAGTAAAGTCAGTCTCGCCTTCCACTAAAGTCGGAATAGCAGTTGACGGGAATGTTTACAATCACTCGATTGGCGATACTTTGGATATGAAACTAATGCAGGCCGCAGTAAATATGCCAGGCTTAGGCTTTTTGGGTTTCGATATCTACACCGCAAATGCTTTTTACGATACTCAAGCTTTCTTAAAGCAATTTGGCACGGGTGGAAAGGCAATCTGGATAAATGAGGCATGGAGCACCACTGCGCCTTCATCCTCACCGGCAATTCAAGCTCAACTTGATCCTCTTTGGGCACAAGCACTTCTCGACTTTACTAAAACCATCGGAGCCCAAGGCGTAAGCCCTTTTTATACGAATTTTTTTGCTAGCTATCAGCCGCCACCTACAAGTTCTTCTGCCCTTTTGAGCTTTTATAATGGACGTACCAGCGTATTTGACGCCTTCAAAAATTATGAAACTCAATGTCACTCCAGGCTGAGTTCCTACCAGACCTCGACTCCGTGCTAACGTAGCTCTATTCGTATTTGGGGGCGTAGCTCAGCTGGTAGAGCGCTTGCATGGCATGCAAGAGGTCGTGGGTTCGAGTCCCATCGCCTCCACAAATAAGTCCTGTTCAGAGGCTTATGGGGAATGGGTCAGGGCTATGGTGGTGGGGGCTGGGAGCTAATCTGGGAGTTACGATAACCGGTCAGGAGAGTTCGAATCGATCGAGGTTCATTACTTTGTCCCACGCAACCACGAAGTCACGCACGAATACCTCCTGAGAGTCGTCACTTGCGTAAACCTCCGAGATGGCTCGGAGCTGGGAGTTCGAACCGAAAACCAGGTCCACGGCGGTGCCCGTCCACTTGAGTTCGCCCGTAGTACGATCGCGACCCTCGAACTCGTTTTCGGAAGATGCTGTTGCCTTCCATTCCGTGCTCATATCAAGCAGGTTAACGAAAAAGTCATTGGTAAGCGTCTCGGGCTGGAGAGTGAAAACGCCGTTCTTGGACTGCCCGAAGTTGGCATTCAGGACGCGCAAACCGCCAATGAGGACAGCCATCTCGGGAGCAGTCAACGTCAACATATTGGCCCGTTCCACCAGCAGGTGCTCCGCAGGTAACTTCTCTCCTGCTCGAAGGTAATTGCGGAAACCATCTGCAACCGGTTCGAGCACGGCAAATGACTCCACGTCTGTTTGCTCTTGCGTAGCATCTGTGCGGCCCGGCACGAAAGGAACAGTTATATTGTATCCGGCCTTCTTCGCCGCTTGCTCGACAGCTGCACACCCGCCCAAAACGATCACGTCGGCAAGC
>JAKBSX010000570.1 GCA_021844725.1 Actinomycetes bacterium
AAGTCTGATGTAGCTTCAGACCGATTGCTTCACTCCGTACATGTTTCGGTTCGAGCCAAACACTGTGATTTATCGACCATCACTCCTGCCTAAAATCCTGATCCCCAAAAGTATTAGGATATATCCGGTTTTCCATATATAATGAATCTATGCCAAGAACCGCCGAAACGTCAGAATCCATCGACAGAGCTACTGCAAGGTTTTTCAAGGTGCTGGGTGATCCAACCAGAATCCGCATTATTTCCCTTCTGACTACGGGACCCAAAAACGTTAGCGAAATAGTCGAACAGATTGGACTTTCACAGGCAAGGATCTCTACTCATCTGGCATGCCTAAGATGGTGCGAATTTGTCCAAGCAAAGAAAATCGGACGTCAGGTTGAATACAGCCTCAACGACCCTTCAATTGAACACCTCCTTGCACTGGCAAAACAGCTGTCTTCGGTTCGGGAACAACACTTGGCAAGCTGTACTAGGATCGGACCGGATTGGATTTAGTGAAATGAACGCAGATGGCAGCAACCAGTACGATCTGCTGATAATTGGCTCCGGAAGTGCCTCCTTTGCAGCGGCAATAGCCGCCAGAAGAGCGGGGCAATCGGTAGGGATGATTGAGAAGTCTAAAGTAGGAGGAACGTGCGTCAACTTTGGCTGTATTCCATCCAAGGCTCTCCTTGCTGCAGCAAAACAAAGAGGATTTTCCCTTGAAAACAAATTCCCTGGGATCATAACCAGTGCGCTTGATCCGGACATCACGTCCCTTTTCAATGGCAAACAGGAAATTGTGGATGATTTACAATTTGAAAAATACACCTCGCTCGCCGCTAAACACAGAATCGAAATACTTACAGGCACGGCAAGATTTATCCCAGGACCAAAAATAGCAGTTGGCGATGTCACACTAACTGCTAAGCACTACTTGATTGCGACTGGCGCTTCACCCTTTATCCCTCAGATTCCTGGACTTGAAGAGACTGGATACCTGACTTCAGCAGCTGCAATTGAAATCGATAAGCTTCCGAACTCGCTGGTGGTGATTGGTGGCAATGCAATTGGACTTGAAATGGCTCAGTTATTCGCAGATCTAGGTACCAAAGTTACCATCGTTGAAACGCTGGAGCGAATTGCGCCATTTGAGGAACCAGAGATTTCACAACAGCTCCAAGTTGTATTTGAGCAAAGGGGGATGGCGGTACTCACATCGGCAACCATTTCAAACGTAAAGCGGCTGCCAGGTCTGAGATCTCTCTCAATAGAGCAAACCGACGGGCGGACTCTTACAGTTGACGCCGAAGAAATCCTAATCGCTACAGGCAGACGACCGAACACCTCCGGGCTTGGACTCGAAGGAGTCGGGGTGGCAACTGGAGCAAAAGGTGAGGTGATTGTCGATCAATATCTTCGCAGCACTAATTCGAGAATTTGGGCGGCTGGAGACGTTACAGGAATGGTACAGTTCGTATACCTGGCCGGACTTCAGGGCAATACTGTCATAGAAAATGCTTTTTATAACGCTGAAAGAACTATCGATTACTCAGCAATGCCCCGAGTCACCTTCACCTCACCGGCAATTGCTTCCGTAGGGCTGACCGACCAGCAGGCTCAAGATGCCGGGTTTGACTGTGACTGCCGGGTATTGCCACTTAGCCAGGTTCCCCGCGCAATCGTCGAGAGAGATACCCGGGGACTGGTAAAAATCGTTGCTGATGCAAAAAGTGACAGGATACTGGGCATCCATGTCCTGGCAGAAGGAGCAGGAGAAGTTATCCTGGCAGGCATTTATGCTCTTGAAGCTGGATTCACGGTACAAAAACTGGCAAATACATGGAGTCCCTATCTGACCATGGGTGAAGCCCTAAAGCTTGCCGCGCTGTCTTTCACAAGGAATGTTTCAGAACTCTCGTGCTGCGCTACCTAGCAGCCGCCAATTTCCAGAGATTGAATTCTGTTTTCTAGAATGTTTCTGCTTAGCTACTAAAAATTGTAAATGTGGATTGCGTTTACTCTAGGTTAAAGACTCAGCCTGCTCAGTGGCAGTTGAATTCCAGTTTTCTAAATCGTGATAAGTTGCGGGTGCAAAACCAATCCTTAGCCTGTCTCACAAAACTCACTTTCTGAATTCAATAGGTTGTTTAAATACGATTCTTAATTCTTTCCCTACTTCTGGGCTGAAAGTGGAGCGATATTGTCCGCTCAAGCTTGACTATAGTGAGTACTGGGAGTATAAATGGAACATTGTTCCGACTAAAACTTTAGGTGGCTAACGATTGAACACTAGTTGTCTTACAGACCTCGCTGATGTAAACCAAGAATCGATTTCTAACACTGGCCAAAATTCTTCACAGATCCTCTCTGAAACTTCACTGCATCTTTTCAGCAAAAATCGACTCAACCACGCCTTTATTTTGACCTATTGTGGCAGCCGATCGAGTCCCAACATAGCTCGCAGCTCCACGGTCTGGATCTCAAGCCATCCAAAATTGTAATATGGTGGGATTTGGGCGGACTGTGAATACTCTTTGAACAAATTGTTCAACTTTAGATGAAAATAGAAGTCACGACTCTTGAAACTCGAGACAAATCTGGTGAAACCACTAACAAGTAGGACTGACCGGCCGAACCGCCGGTCCACATCGGTTGACCGCAATCGCAACTGCAAGGGAGTCCGAGGCCAACAAACTGAAGCTAAAACCCAACCGCTGTCCTACAACACGACTGCCCTACAACAAATGTCAACTCAAAAAATAGGCCTTGGGAAAGGAGCCACCGATGGTAACTGAAGGAAATGAAAGCTGGATGGAAGGAAAGTCAACGCTCTTCCAGAAACGTAAAGAAAGGCGTGAAGCAGACCAGTTGCGCCGCAAGCAAGGGCGACGGTTTATTAAAGGTTCCGAAATTACCCTTGATTATGAAGAGAAAAACGGAACCTGGCTTGGAGGAATGGTCTCACAAGACCTTGGATTTGATAACCGTATTATTGAGGTCGACTGGCATATCTATCCGCCAAATACGCATTCCGTTACCCACAAGCACAACGAAGCAATCATCATTGTCTTACGAGGACGGGGACACAGTTTTATCGACGAGGAAAGAATAGATTGGGAACCTGGCGACACGATGTACATCCCCGCAGGAGCATGGCATCAGCATTTTGTAACCTCGGATGAACCCGGAATGGTAA
>JAKBSX010000571.1 GCA_021844725.1 Actinomycetes bacterium
CCGCAACATCTATAAGGACCGTCACTAGCAAAAACAGAATTAAAAATATTACAAAAGCTTGCCACTTAATTTCAATCACCCCCAATCAAGTAAAACTCTGATAACTGATAGTCGATTACAACTCTCTTGATACGCCGCTGTTGAGTTTCCATGTATCTCTCAATTCAAGCTTTGGGCTCTGAAAGGAAATACACAATTCCACCAATTATTCCGGTAAGAATGATCCACATAATCAAATACCAGTAAAAATAAGGCATTCCCAGAAACTGTGGATTGCTCTTGGCATAGATTGACGGGATTAGCGTACCTATGAATGGAAGCAACAGTAACCAATAAAACCCATTGCGCGTCTTAGCCGCCACTTCATTTACCCCCTTCCCCTGTAAATATCTTCCAAAAAACTTACTTTTATCCCCGATACCTAGAAGTTGCCTTAGCAATTACTTCCTTGCATCTATCGCGTATTGTACAGTACCTGCAACGGGATTTCGCAAGAAAGGAAATGTTGTTATCAATTAATTAGCAATTCCCATCCACCGCTCTTGCAACCTCGGCAATGTTGGATTAATCCGCATTGTCTTTACTCGCCGGTCATCGCTAAAGTAACAAGGCTAAAGTAACAATAAAGTCCTGTTCCAGAAGACTTTCACTTTCAAGTGCGAACTGTTGTCGCCAAATTGCTCCTAACATCTATGGCTGTGCCAAGAGTTTTGAGTGGAATACAACCAAGCGGAGAACTTCATATTGGTAATTACCTGGGAGCTATCAGAAACTGGGTTCGAGACCAATATGAGCACGACGCTTTTTATACAATCGTCGATCTGCATGCAATAACGGTCGAACATTCGCCAAAGGAACTTCGTAGAAGTACCGTGGAGCTGGCTACGACCTTAATTGCTGCGGGCTTGGATCCAAAGATATGTACCATTTTTGTTCAGAGTCACGTCAGTGCACATACAGAGTTGTCCTGGCTTTTAGAGTGCACAGCGACCTTCGGTGAGCTTTCGCGAATGACACAGTTCAAAGATAAGGGTAAAAACGACGAATCGGTAAGAGCTGGGCTTTTCACCTATCCGGCGCTAATGGCTGCAGATATTCTGGCATACCAGGCGGATCTTGTGCCAGTGGGTGAAGACCAACGACAACATCTGGAACTTACAAGGGACATCGCAATAAGATTCAACACCAAATATGGCACAACATTCACAGTACCTAAGGCAACAATTCCCCCAGTTGGTGCACGGGTGATGGACCTTATGAATCCGACAAAGAAAATGTCAAAATCAGCACAGGCCCAATCAGGAATAATCTATCTCCTCGACAGCCACGACAATATTGCCAAAAAAATATCCCGAGCCGTAACCGATACCGACAACCAGGTCAAATACGACCCACCATCCAAACCTGGAGTATCTAACCTGCTAGAGATTTTATCGGCCTGCATTGGCGAAGATCCAGAAACAATCGCCTCGCGTTATTCGCGCTATGGAGACCTGAAAAAGGAAACCACTGAAGCGATTATTTCAGTTCTTAAGCCGTTGCAGCAAAACTATTTCGAACTGAGCAAAGACCCTGGCCAGATAGCGGAAATACTAGAAATTGGTGCCAATAAAGCTCGGGTAATCGCCAATCAGACAGTTTCCCTGGCTAAAGAGAACATCGGCTTTCTTGCTCCCTAGCGCATCTTGCTCGCACACGGAGTGCAGTATTTGGTTTTAGGCACAGCTTCCAGCCGTTCCTCGGAAATCTCAGTCCCGCACTTTAGACACAACCCGTAACTGCCATCGGCTATGCGACCTAAAGCGTCGTCAATTTCAGCAAGTGTCTCCTTCAGTGGCTGAACCAGTGCATCTGTCTCGCCTTTTTCTGCCGTAACTTGAGAAATATCGGCGAAATTGGAGTCATATCCTCCTTCAGCATTGCGCGAAGACACAAGAGATGAAAGGGCTTCGGTTACCTCAAGCCTCTCCTGATTAAGAACCTCTTGGAAATGTGCAACTGTCTTAGGGTCTAATGCCATAGCTAACAATACACCTAGTTTTCTATAGCGCGTGGGTGTGCGCTAAAATACACTGAACGAATTCGCTCACTTGAAACTTTAGTATAGATCTGTGTGGTGGCAATTGAGACGTGCCCTAATAATTCCTGTACAACACGAATATCAGCACCGTTATCAAGCATATGGGTTGCACAAGAATGACGCAAGACGTGGGGAGACAGTTTATCCCCGAGTCCTACCCTACTTGCTCGCCCCTTCAAAATAAGCCAAGCACCTTGCCTGGATAATCGGTTCCCTCTCATGTTGACGAACACCGCCTCCAGGGAATCCCGACTTCTCTTGCTCTTGCCGAGAATTTTCATTCTGCCGTCAGGTCCCAACCATGAAACCAGGGACTGGTAGGCGTAACGTCCAACAGGTACGAGCCTCTGTTTGTTGCCCTTTCCGGTAACCGAAATCAACTGATCTTCCAATAGAAGATCATTCATTGATAAATTCACCAGTTCAGAAATTCGCATTCCTGTCCCATAAAGAATCTCAATTACAGCTGCATCACGAAGGTCAATCTCGGAATTGCCTGCAATTGAATTGATCAGCGCAGAGACCTGGTCGGTACTCAGTGCCTTGGGAAGCCGAAGCGGCACCTTCATGGAATCATAATGTGACAATATATTCGAAGCAATTATCTCATTCTGGAACAGAAAATTGTAGAATCCCCGAATAGAGGATAATAGCCTTGCCTGCGTAGCTCGGGAATGGTCAACAGAGATTTCAGCAATGAAAGAGTTCAGTTCCTGAACCGTCAAATCTTTGAATCCAATCTCGTGCTCATTAAGATAGCGCTGCAGAATTAGAAGGTCGCGCCGATAAGACATAATTGTATTTTCCGAACGGCCGTAGATAGTCGACAATTCGAAGAGATAGTCTTCGATCAGCTCCTTCAACATTTGACCCTAAAGATTATTTATAGACTTGAACCAACCTTTGAACTCCGGAGAATCGCCAGAATTCCCACCATTTGTTGCAAGAATGGGGAATAAGCTCTCGCGGCCATTTGGATCGGCAAAATGATAGTCTCGAGCTCTAGAGAGACCGATAATCGTCTTGCCATCCGTGATGACCCTTTCAGAAATCAGTCTCGGAAGGTCATAGAGATCAACCGCAATCAATTGAAGAGA
>JAKBSX010000572.1 GCA_021844725.1 Actinomycetes bacterium
CCTTAGCTAATGCGAAATGTATGAACACTACCGGGGTGTGCAAAGATAAATTCTAATCGAGAAAAGGTAATTTATAACAAACAGATAGGAATAATTACATGCAAGTGCCGCAAAGCTCTTAATTTCCCTTGTTTGATTATTCTCCCGCTTACAATCCGGAGTGTATTAGCATCTTTCCCATGACTTCAAACCAAGAGATTCTGTGCGAACCGTCATCATCGGGAATCGGATACATCTGGTTAGCGCGCGAATCGAAAGCTAACGCTATGGGATCCGAATTTTTTGCCTTATTACCAGAGGTTGTTAAAAAGATGGAAAACGATGATCAAGTTCGGGTAATAATCCTCAGCAGCACTTCCAACAATTTCTCAACTGGTATTGATTTGGATTTACTCAACGAGTTAACCGCTGAACAGTCCGATGACGGATATCAAATGGTCAAGTCCAAAATAAAAGAATTCCAAGCATCTCTCACGAGCCTGGCCCAATGCGGAAAACCGGTCATAGCCGCCATAAGTGGCTTCTGTATTGGAGGCGGACTGGATCTTGCCTGCTGTGCTGATCTCCGACTCTGTTCCCGTGACGCTGTATTTTCTGTCAGAGAAACACGTCTCGGAATGATACCCGATCTTGGTTCGATTCAACGGTTGGCAAGAATCCTGTCTCGCGGACAACTTTCTGAAATTGCTCTGACTGGCGACGACTTTTCAGCTGTAAAGGCCTTAGAAATCGGTCTGGTCGACCATCTCTGTGATGATAAAACTAAACTGCTGGAACAAGCCAATGTGTTAGCATTGCGAATTGCAGAAAACTCTCCCGCAGCCATTAAAGGCATAAAAAGGAGTATCGAAAACAGTTTAGATATTGGATTAACTGAAGAACTCGATTTTGCAGCAGAACTAAATAGCCGTCAGCTTCTGTCTGCCGAGTTTAGGAGATATAAGAAAGATTATCTTAGTCAAATCCAAAACGAGCGACGTTTGACCAGGTAGTTACCTAGTTTGGTTTTTTCCTCTTAAAAAACGACCGCCGGGAGGAGCGATTTATCTCATCCTCAATCCCAGGAATAGCATCGTTGACCACTTCCTCGGCACCTCTGAGCAATTCAGCAATGGCTTCTGGATCTTCGTCGGGTTCATCCTCAATCTTTGGCGGAACAAGTGATCCGTGCACCCATGCAGCATCGGCCAATCTTCTCTCATATTTTGGGCAACCTTCAGGGCAGCGCCAGGGAGCCTCCGGAGCCAAATCAAGCTGGCAATAGCGTGCCACCTCGCCAGACGGATAAGTCCTACTCTGAAAATGTTTGCATTCTTCGCGCATCGCCATTACAACCTACCTCACAGGGTTAGTGTGCCTCATACCATCTTAGATTACAGGCTCTGCTAACAGAGAGTTTTTCAAGCAACCATTGGAGGCATCTTCCGATGACGACCTTTATATGGGAAAACATGCTGGACTCGACTTCAATAACCACAATCGCTCTCCTGAAATGTTTTAAAAGATACTCAGAGCATCCCCAGCATTCTCAAAGCTTCACCGTACAGAATGTAACTCGTAACATAAGTCGCAACAATTCGGGTGGTAAAAGTGGATAACGATCAGGATAAGAACTCAGCTGAAAATCAGCAACCAGAAGACGTCGGCGCCATTAATCCAACAAACGAGGGTTCGGACCTCCATCAGCCTGAGTCGAGCATTTACAACCAGAATCAGCTCGATCAAACCGAGCAGTTCAGTGGGATGGGAGATGACCAACCCACGGAGCCTAGATTCGATACAGAATCCGATAAAACGGAAGAGGTATCAGTAATTCCACAGTCACCATCTGGACACGAATCGTATCCTTCTACCCCAAAACCATTCCCGGAGCCTGATTACCCCCTCTCAGATTCCGGGAATGGTTCCCCCCTTTCTGGCTCTGAAAACACTGGAAGCAAGAAACAAAAGAAAATCAGAGTGAAAAAACAAAGAAAACCACTCTCGCCTGTAGCCAAAGCCGCAGCCATTGCTGCGGTGGTTTCGCTTATACTCGGAGGTTCAGCAGGAGCCCTTACAGCAAAGCTGACCTCAAATAACAACAGCAGCAGCAGCCCCGTACAGACTCCCACCTTTAGCAAAAATTCATCGGTTATAGCTTCCCCTACCGGCATTCAGGCAATTCTTTCCAAGGTCGAGCCGGCGGTTGTTGATATTCAAACCAGCGGCACCGTGAACCAGGGCGGGTTTTTCGGAGGCACCTCCAGTTTTCAAGCAGCTGGTACTGGAATGATCATCTCGTCCAACGGTGAAGTACTTACAAATAATCATGTCATAGCAAATGCAAGTACAATCAAAGTTCAGTTATTCAACCAGACAAAGCTCTATAACGCGGTTGTAGTCGGCACCGATCCCACTCACGATGTGGCAGTAATTAAAATTGAAGGTGTTTCCAAGCTGCCGACAGTAAGTTTTGGGAAATCCTCCGCACTGCAAGTTGGTGACTCAGTGGTGGCGGTTGGAAACGCACTTGCACTTCAAGGTCTTCCCACTGTTACTCAAGGAATAGTTTCAGCCCTCCACAGGTCGATCACCACCAGCCCGAATGGGATTACCAGCTCAACGACACTCTCTGACATGATTCAAACTGATGCCCCAATTAATCCAGGTAACTCCGGCGGACCTTTGGTTGATTCAAACGGTCAGGTTATCGGTATGAATACAGCTATAATCTCAGGTACCGGGTCGCAGCCTGCACAAAACATAGGATTTGCAGAAGCTATTGACTCGGTGCTTCCGGTCGTACATCAAATACAAACGCATCCCAATTCAAGCAATGGCACTATCACCAATGGAAAGGCCTTCCTGGGCGTAGGTGTTGAGACCTTGACATCTCAAATTGCGAACCAAATTGGCTTACCGAGCAACCTAAAAGGTGTTCTTGTGGCACAGGTCGTACCAGGGTCACCAGCAAATAACGCGGGAATAACTGCTGGTTCGGTCATTACCAAGGTTGATTCGACCAAAGTGACTACCGCCTCTCAACTTGTAAAAATAATTCAACAAAAATCGCCAGGTACCACAGTGACAATTTATTGGACAACTAGCAACGGATCTGGTTCTGCGGTTGTAACCTTAGGAAGTGCACCCACCGCATGAGTGCCAACATTACGTACTTTCTAAACATATAGA
>JAKBSX010000573.1 GCA_021844725.1 Actinomycetes bacterium
TTGAAGAAGCGAGAAGGCACAGACGTGATCGTTGGAAATCGCTGATTACCATCTTTAGTGGCGTTGTGGCGCTGGTTGTAATCAGCGTTTTTGTGTTTTCACGCCAAACTGTTTCTCATCCAACAGGTGCTAGGTCAGCATCCATGCCAGCTGCAATTAGTACTCATAACGTTGTAAAGCCGCGTCAACCTGGTCCTTTGGCGATCCTTCCTTCAGGTGGCCTTGTTATTTCCGATGCTTCTCTGAATGAGGTTCTTGTGCGGCTTAGAGGCGGAGGGTTTAGAGTGTTGGCAGGGGATGGCAAAAGAGGTTTCTCAGGCGATGGTGGAATGGCTCAAAAAGCATCGCTAAACCGTCCTGAAGGTTTAGCCGTTGGCAGACACGGCACAATTTATGTGGCTGACTCCGGCAACGGTAGGATCCGGGCGATAAGTCCAAGTGGAGTGATAAGAACCATCGCTGGAAACGGAAATGCACCCGCTCATCATAATGCGATTGTCATCGGTACAAGTGCTACCACTACCGCAATAGGTCACCCAGTGGCAGTGGCAACAGGTCCGAAAGGTTCAGTATATTTCGCTGCTTCACATTCAGTGTTTAAATTAACCACCGGTGGGAAGCTACAGCTAGTGGTGGGTCCGAACACCTTAGATCGCCTTACACCGGCCTTTCCTATTGTCCAGGCCTGTATGCCTGTTTCATTGGCAGTTTCGAGTAATGACAACTTGTACATCAACTGCTCAAACCCATACGCGATCGTGGAAATGATGGCCAATGGACATTTCCAATATCTGGGCTCCGTTAGACCCCATGATGCTTTCGCAACTTTGGTTCGGTCTTCAAATGGCGGAGTAATGGCAGTCAATGGTGCTGCAATTGTGCATTTTGACTCATCCGGACATCAGCTGGTTGCGAATTTCCTGTCATTTCGGCTTCCGAATGGAAAGCTGTTTTGGCCCCAGGGTATTGCCCAAGGCAGGGATGGTTCGCTATATCTTGATCAGGGCGGAACTGCAGGCATCGGGCCGCCTGCGATTGTAAAGCGCACTGCGGTTGGCACAATGGAGGTGCTCTGGAATAGCATTTGACAGCCTTTTGGAAGGGCTTAATGAACCCAGCTGAATTTGTGAATCAAATTCTTATTTAAGACAAGGTTTTACTACTTTTGATTAGCCAGTTCGTTGCAGTTGGAAGCGGATCATTTGTATGTGATTCTCAATTTCACGGATCGGCTTTGGCCAATGGGTTCCGAGGCCGAAAGAGCATTCAGTTGGTGAAATTTGCACAGCATACAGGCAATAAACGCTCTTTATGATAATGCTAGGTTAGGTTCGAGAGCGAGAAAAGGCAGTCGTGGATGAACCTCGACAAGTTCGTTTATAACCGATCTGGATTATCTGCGTTTCTTTCGCTCCTGGTACTGATTTTGGTGGCGGGGAAAGGCTCATTTCGTTCGAGTTCCCTTCCTGATGCCGTACGAATACTTCATATTGTTGATCCATACCCTGGGTCGGTTCATACCAACATGAACGATCCACGACCATTGGTCACGAATTACGATGTGAGCGCGGCAACAACGGCTCACTCGGAGTACTTAGTTTCGGCAACATCAGCTCAGGTCGAGCAATGGTACGTGAATCAATTTACCCATTTAGGTTGTGCTGAGGCTAGTCATGCAAGCTCGAATAATGGAGGCTACAGCGTTGCAGCTAACTATGAGGTGGATTTCACCTCAGCTCACCTTCCGCTGGTCACCTATCAGGTGGGACTAAAGTCGTTGTCTGAGCGTAAGACGCTCATCTATGTTCTGGTGACAGATCCTTTTACACTTAGACCGGCTTCTAGCTATCTGTCTTCGAACTTTGACCGGGCGGAGGTGTCAACCTACTCTGTGACTTCAGCCATGGTGTCAGAACGGGTGTCACCATACCCGTTTCTTTTGAAAAAGACTGAAAAGCATATCCTTCGCTCCTATACCGTCAGGGACCGCGCTGTCGTTCGCAACTGGACTAAAGTATTGAACGAGTTACCCGTGGCGCCGAGAATTGGGGTGGTGGATTGCCCATCAATCGGACCTGTTACGCAGCTGACGCTGGTCACATTTATGTCCTCAAATAGTTCTTTGAAGCGAACTGCAACTTTGGCTACAGATTGTCGTGGATTGCCGGGCATCGGTGGGGTTACGTTATGGGATCCGACTGGGAGATTCCGACGCGCGATAAACAGCTACCTGAAGTCTCGAGGAGAGTCTCCAATTGCTGCAACCGCTAGTTGAAAGTTGCTGCATTTCTTAGGAACTTTTTTACTAGATGTGCTCCAGATCTTGCACTATTTCGCTAAAGTTTAGCTTTAGGAGATACCAATGGTTTCGATTTTAAATGACTTAGAAAACAATTGAAATTGTGTATCAACTAGGCAAAGAACCAGGTGAATTGAAATACTGTTGTGACAAGATGTGTTTTGTACTGCCAAATTTTGCTGATGGGACCTAAGCGGCAACTAGGGATCTAAGTGCCCGTAGCAAACGATCAGAGTCGAGCACCTAGCTTTGGAGCAGCAGATTCGGACGTGTGGTCTCAATAGATATAGGCCTTAGAACAATCCTTGCAACGGGATCCTCCTGGGCGGATTGCCTCTACGCCATTTACCATACGGATGGTTCTGGATCTTGCACATTCCCATAGCCGAAGCACACCATTACAGAATGGACAAAAAGACTTCCACTACAGAGTTCAGATTCCAAAATCTCGAAATCGCTTGTTACAGTTATATTCAAGTTGCCTCTGGGGAACCCTCTTGTTACCTGGTTTTCTGGGTCTTTTGCGGCCAGTCGTGGAAAGTTATCTCATCAATAGATCCGGCATTTTCGCTGTTCTTTTTGGTGTCTTAGGTCCGTTATTTCTATTTCAACCTGTTGTAACCTATCTCAGGGAAATGTTTTTATTTTAGATGGATGGTAATGGACTTGACTTTTCTGCGATGAGATGAAAGAGGGGCTGTTACGGTGCCAGTTAATGAAAAAATATGGCCATTTAAACTTAACCTTCTACTGCTGGTTGGAGGTGTTATGGTCTCTGCCTGTGGAAATACGGCTACCTCTAGTAAAGCTGGATTACCCGGCAGTGGTTCGGTTTCAAATACTTTATATACCCAAAAGGTTACCGTGGG
>JAKBSX010000574.1 GCA_021844725.1 Actinomycetes bacterium
TTGATTTGACTGAGAGACCTCGCAACTGTCTCAAGCGGGCGCAAATCAACACTATTGGAGAACTGATTTTGCGCACTGCCGACGATTTATTGTCCATTACTAACTTTGGTCAGAAATCGCTTGATGAAGTAACCTCTCGTTTGCAAGAGCGAGGGCTTTTACTAAAGAGTAAGGATTAGGAAATGCCAGGACGTCCAAAGAAGGGCCGCCGTTTTGGTGGCGACTCACAACACCAAAAAGCTATGATGGCCAACTTGGCTGCTTCCCTTTTTGCAGCAGAGTCCATCGTGACCACTGAGGCTAAAGCCAAGGCTCTGAGGCCCGTAGCCGAGAAGCTGATAACTAAGGCCAAGCACGGGGGACTGCATAACCATCGCCTGGTTATGTCGTTTCTGCGGGACAAAGATATGGCCCATAAGCTATTTGAAGAGATTGGCCCACGATACGAGGGTCGTCCGGGTGGGTATACACGGGTGCTCAAACTTGGTACCCGTCATGGTGACAATGCAGATATGGCCGTAATTGAACTAGTGTGACTCTAGATAAACAAGAATTGCGAGGGATCCGGAGTGACATCTCGATGTCCAGAACGGATCCCTTTGTGTTTAATCCATTTAACGTGGGTGCAGTGATTTCCTATGTTGGGAGTGGTTTTTCCGGCTTTGCTTTTCAGAAAGGCCAAAGAACCATTGCCGGCGAGTTAATGCGCTCGATGGAAGTGTGTCTAAGTGAGTCGCCCAGCCTGATAGTTGCCGGAAGGACTGACCGGGGTGTGCATGCCAGAGGTCAGGTCATTTCTTTCCGAGTTTCCGGCTTAAGGGAGTTCGACCCTGACCGGTTTGTAAAATCGATGAATTCCTTGCTGGACCCGGGCATTTCAGTGCGCACAGCCTGGATAGCCGACGCAGACTTTAGTGCCCGATTTTCCGCCCGGTATCGGACTTACAGATATAGCTATCGCTATGGCAATACCCCTGATCCTTTTGTTGATCCATTCAGTTGGCGCGTTATCGATCGGCTGGATCTTGATCTCGTGAGTACTGCGTCTCAGTGTTTAGTCGGAGAGCATGATTTTTCCAGTTTTTGTCGAAAGGATCCCAATGGAGCGTCTCTTAAGCGAAGGGTGGACTGGATCCGGTTGGAAGAGAAAACCGAGGGGGTTGATTTGTGGATTTCAGCCTCCTCTTTCTGTCACCAGATGGTTCGTTCGATTGCTGGTTTGTTATATCAGGTTGGCTGCCGCAAGATTTCGCCGACGTATGTTAGTGATGCGCTCGAGGGGTGTGACAGGAAGTGGGTGAAGTTGTTGGCACCCCCGTCAGGTCTGGTACTTTGGGAGGTTGGCTATGACGCCGGGGTTATTCCAGAATGGAGTTAACTAATAAATATGGTCTATAGCGGTGCTGTATCGGGGTAGAACCCGGTATTATTGAATACCGTGTCGAATTTCCGCTATTGATGGGGAAATCTGGGGATATTCCCTTCGACAAAGTTTCCAGTTTTGCATGCGAGGAATTAATGCGTACCTATTCGACGAAGCCAGCGGACATCAAACGTACCTGGCATGTCATTGATGCAGAGAATTTAGTTTTGGGACGTTTGAGCACAGTTGCAGCTACCTTGTTAAGAGGAAAGCATAAGGCGATATTTGCTCCACATTTGGATACAGGTGATTTCGTAATTGTAATCAATGCATCCAAGGTGGTTATGAGTTCCAATAAGGCAGAAAAGAAGTTTGATTACCGGCACTCAGGTTATCCTGGTGCCCTTACTGCCACAAGCTACTCTGATTTACTGTCGAAGAAGCCGGAATTCGTGGTGGAGAAGTCGATTAAAGGCATGTTGCCCCACAACCGTCTTGGCAGAGCGATGGCCAAGAAGCTAAAAGTTTATGCTGGTCCAGAGCATCCACATTCTGCTCAGTCTCCAGTCCCATACGTCATTTCCAATGCCCGCAGGGTTTCATAAGGATATATAAATAATGCCAAAGCCATTATCACAGTCAACAGGACGCCGCAAAGAGGCAATTGCACGGGTGCGCTTGCGTCCGGGAACTGGTGTCATAACAGTAAATAAGAGGCCTATAGAACAGTACTTCCCATCATTGGCTCAAAGGAATATGGCCACAGAACCACTTAGGGTAGCAAATGCGGCAGGCAACTACGATGTGGACGCAACTATCGATGGTGGAGGTTTATCCGGTCAAGCAGGAGCATTGCGCCTAGGTATTGCTCGAGGGCTTATCGAAGTATCGCCTGAACTTCGACCGGCTCTAAAGCGGGTTGGGTTTCTTACGCGCGATGCGCGCGAGAAGGAATCGAAGAAGTATGGCTTGAAGAAGGCACGAAAGGCTCCTCAGTACTCGAAGAGATAGTTCATACATGCTCGAATTTGGTACAGACGGTGTAAGGGGAAGGGCGAACCAGGAGTTGACTCCTGAGTTCGCTCTTTCTTTTGGAAGAGCTCTAGCTGATGTGTTTCAGCCTACTTCAGTTGTAATTGGACGCGATACCAGAGTTTCCGGAGCAATGCTCCAAAGCGCGCTGTCCAGTGGACTCAGTTCGTGTGGCGTGAATGTGGTGGATGTTGGAGTGATTCCTACTCCTGGGATAGCCTACATATCGGCTGCACGTCAGATGGTGGGCGTGGTAATTTCGGCATCTCATAATCCGTATCAGGACAATGGAATCAAGGTGTTTGGCCCGGGAGGCATCAAGCTTGAAGATGAGTTTGAGCAGAGGCTGCACTCACTGATTCTCTCCGGAAATTTCACCACGGCAGGATCTGATGTGGGCGAGATATTAACTGATTTTTCGGCTATCGATGAATACACCTCCTTTTTGCTCTCGAATTGTCAAATGTCTGGCTCGAGAAGATTGAAAGTAGTTCTTGATTGTTCAAATGGGGCTGCAGTTGCAATTGCTCCAGGGCTGTTCTCCTCTTTAGACGTCGATTTGCAACTGATCGGGGCTGCTCCGAATGGGAAGAATATAAATGACGGGTGTGGATCCGTCAATCCTGAGATGCTTATTCATACTGTATTACAAAGCGGAGCAGATTTGGGAATAGCACTCGATGGCGACGCTGATCGGATGTTGGCTGTTGACGGTGACGGAAATCTGATCGATGGCGATCAGATTTTGGCTATGTGCCCAGACTGCTCTC
>JAKBSX010000575.1 GCA_021844725.1 Actinomycetes bacterium
ATCTCTATAGATCTCTCAATAGCTTCTCGGAGGCGGGTCTCCTGCACGAAATTCATCGACCAGGAGCACAGGCGCTATACATATACTTCCAGACTATTCAAATATATGACCGGCCCCGTGCTGCTGGGCGGCTTGCCGAATATCAGCCCAAAGATTGAGAGAAAAGAAGCTCGAGAGGAGCAGAGGTTAATTTAGGTTCTGCAACCACTCGGAGTAGAAAAGAGGAGAGATTTTGGATGGTCAAGTTACTTCGGGTTGATGAAGAACTGATACCTACACTCTAATTGAAGCTCTCCGTTCATAGTTACTTTTAGTTAGCTGGGTAGCTCGAGATGAATCCCAACAATGTGCTTTTGAAAGGCAACCCAGAGTATTATCGGAGTATGGAGGGAATTCAGAATTCCTTCTTTGTCTCCGATTCGAAAGTTAGATGTATTGGGGTCCTAGACGTAGAGTTCTTCGCTTTTTTTGAGAATTCGCAAAGATATAGGGATATTCCACAAGAATATATTGGGATAATTGGTTCTCAGTACAAGAGGTGTCTTGCCTTTCTTTCGTACACAACTGTGTCGCACCTTGAGCGAATGCGATCGATTATCAGAGCGAAGGGTTTCGATGAATCAAATCTGAATTTTGATCCGTTTTCTACACTGTCGAAAATTATGATTGATGAAAGTCGGGGATCCGAGAATCAAATCTTTGAATCAGAAGGCATGCAGAACTATGGTTTTGGGATGAAAGTAGGCGAGCCGCCAGCGCTCTTCGATCAGTGGGCCAATGATCAATCACGTCTCATCGTAGTAGGTCCTAGAGATATTTTGAGACTATTGCCTCCTCAGCCTTAGCGCTTTGGTATCCAGCCGCTTTTCAATCCAGCCACTTTATCGCCTGAGCAACATGAGACCAACTCTGGGAAATCGTATATGGCTCCATGCCTCATGCATAAAGTACAAGACGAGAAAGAGGTGCATTTTTATTTTTTTACGACAAGCTGTCTAATTCGCAAGATCGCTACTTGGCTTGGTCGCTCGACCCCGATTTCACTCTCTCACAACTCCGGGAATGTGAATCGATATTAGATTTCCGAGCCGGAAGCATTGCATTGCTTCAGAGCTAGGCAATTTAGCGCCGCCGACCCAACAAAGCGTTTGCATCATACGCTGTCTTGTATCACCTGGTTGCATGAATCTTTCCAAGGTCATCTTTAAGCAGCATCGTTGCAATATCTTGATACTAGCGGAAGTTCTTTGAAGCGAATTCGATCTATCTTCAGAACGACGGAGATGCTTCTGAACCTCGGCTGGAAGACGAATACTCTAACTAAACTCAGTTGGATCGCCACCAGTCATCAGCTCAATGAGGTCCTTCGCCATCTCATCCAGTTCACGCAGAATACGCGCCTGGGTAGAAAACCGACACCATCGATCTGAATCAGCCAAAATCGACCGTCAGGCACCACCGTCGCTCGACACTTCGCCATTATTTCCACAACTTTTCGCCTAGTTGAGGTGCGCATTGTTTGAGAATCTCCTCACTCAAACGGGCAATATCTTCCTCCATGCCACGATTCAGCCGAACTGTCCTATTTGCTTGACGCGTATCAAAATCCGTGTTAGTAGCATCCCTAGATGGAAGAGACTTTGAAAAAAGTCGTTTCAGTAAGATCCTGATTAGGTAAGGATTTACTGGGACCTTTGATAGCTCCGCTGCTTCACATTTTCAAAGAGAGTTCTGTCAAGCCGCAAAGCCAACTGATATGAGTTCGTGAATAGCCCCGGGAATCCTGGACACTCCTAATCTTGAGAGAATGGAGTTGTCATTATGGGAAAAGTAAAGAGATACGCACCGGAAGTTCGTGAGCGCGCAGTCCGCATGGTCATGGATAATCATGGCGAGTTTCAATCGCAGTGGGCAGCAATTCAGTCAGTGTCGCAGAAATTGGGAATGACCCCAGAGACACTGCGTGCCTGGGTTCGCCGGGCTGAGATTGACAATGGTAAGCGAGATGGCGTTACAACCGCTGAAACCGAGCGTATAAGGGCACTCGAGAGAGAAGTCAGAGAACTCCGGCGAGCCAATGAGATACTCAAAGACGCATCGATTTTCTTCGCGACCGAGCTGGACGGTCGAACCAGGACGTAGTTAGTTATATCGACTGTCGAAAATCGATATGGGGAGTTCAGCCAATCTGCAGGGTATTGCAGTTTGCTCCCTCTACTTATTATGCCGCCAAAGCACGTCCACCTTCACCTCGAGCTCTACGTGACGAGGTTCTAAAGCAAGAGATCACCAGGGTCTACGCAGAAAACTATTCGGTCTATGGTGCCAGAAAGATCTGGTACCAGTTGCAACGGGAGGGTTTTTCCATTGCTCGCTGCACGATTGAACGTCTAATGACTGCACTCGGTATAAGTGGCGTTAGACGGGGACGTGGATTTGTTAGAACCACTATCTCGGATGATCTTGCTATGCGGCCAAAAGACCTAGTTGAGCGGAATTTTAGTGCAACCGGTCCAAACCATCTCTGGGTTGCCGACCTTACCTATGTGAAAACGAAGATGGGCTGGGCGTATGTTGCATTCATAGTGGATGTATTTGCACGAATGATCGTTGGTTGGAAAGTCTCTTCCTCACTTAGAAGCGATCTCGCCACAGATGCTCTTGACATGGCAATTTATTCAAGAAGTCCTAAACCGGGTGAATTGGTGCACCACAACGACAAAGGAGTCCAGTATCTCTCGCTGCGATATACTGCCCGACTCGAAGAAGCGGGAATTACGCCTTCGGTTGGTTCCAAGGGGGACTCATATGATAACGCCCTAGCGGAGACGGTAAACGGCCTTTACAAAACGGAGATGGTTTACCGACATGGACCCTTTGACGGAGTCGATGATCTCGAATGGGCGACGCTTCTATATGTGGACTGGTTCAATAACCGCCGGATTCACGGATCAATTGGCATGATTACACCAGCAGAGTTTGAACGTAACTACTACGCTCAAATAAGCCTTGGGAACTAAAGGGTTCCCAAGTAATTGAGTATCCAGGAAACTCGGGGCGATTCAATCGGCTTGGGTTACCGGGTGGTGCCTCTAAAGCCGAAACGCCTTGTTGAGCTTGGCAAATAATTGCCTAGTGCTGTTTGTTCTAGGTGTTTGGCG
>JAKBSX010000576.1 GCA_021844725.1 Actinomycetes bacterium
GCGGTAGTTGAGTTGGAAGGGCTTGCAGAGTCAGTAACTTGTACGGTGAAGGTGGAGGTTCCAATTGAAGTCGCGGTACCCGAGATGACTCCACTAGATGTCATTGACAAACCGGCAGGAAGGGACCCTGATGCCAAGCTCCACGTATATGGCTGGTTACCTACTGAACCGTAGTTAATTGCATCACCGAATGCAGAGGCAGTTCCATTGGAGTCAAGTAACCAATATCCCAAGCCGTCGACACTTGATTCAATTGCTGTTATGGGGGAACTTAGATTGGTACCTCCCAGCGATCCATAAAAGTTAGCATCACCAAATGCAAATACTCCTCCATCACTTCCTAGAAGCCAGTAGCCCCTGCCATCAGGCGTTAGAGCAATACCAGTTACTGAGTTTGGACTTGACAAGCTTCCTGCTGGTGAACCATAGAACGGTGCATCACCGAAGGCATACACTCCACCATCCATACCTACCATCAGATAACCTTTGTCATCAATGCTCGGAATCATTCCAACGATTGGAGCTGCTGGAACGAAGGAGTTGGAACCACCTCCAGCCTGCGCTGGATTGATCTGGCCTGAGGAGCCATAGAATTCTGCATCACCGAAGGCGAAGATTCCGCCATCAGCCGCAACCATCCAGTAACCCTTGCCAGTTGAGGTTGGCACGATGCCGATAATTGGCGCCTTAGCTACGAAGGAGTTCGAACCGTAAAAGCCTGCATCACCAAAGGTGAAAACCCCACCGTTAGATCCAACCATCCAGTAGCCCTTGCCGTCAGGTGTAGAGCTGAACCCGACAATGGGATAGTTCTGAACTGTTCCGGTTAGAGACCCGTACGAAATGGCATCGCCAAAGGTAAAAACATCGCCCTTCGAATCGACAACCCAGTACCCACTGCCATCAAAGGTTCGTGCCATTGCAATAGCACCTCCACTGGCGGGCGTCCCCTCGGCTGCCGACAAAGTAGCATAGTAGGAGGAACCCAGCGCGGCCGTCGGCAAGCTTTGGGTAGTTATGACTATAGTACCTGCACTTGCAGTCCCAATACTACTAATCAGCAAACCACTAACCATCGCTATAAGGCTAAGTACCACTGTTATGGGCCGACGTAAAATCGTGCAATACCTAGAATCTATCCCCAGCATAAATACCCTTTCCCGGATGCGCAGCCCGGCATACTACAGAACGTAGTCGACTGAACACCACTCGCTCCCTGAGGTTACTAAAAGAAGAGAAATCTGTCAACACCTAAATCCTTCCAGAAGTGAGTTAGCCCATTTCGAATGCAGTTATATTCGACTCTCGATACAATCTTCAAGTGGTTTCAAACAAGAGCGCCTGGACCGCAGTTCTGGGGATAGAAGCTTACGTAGCTGCTATCTCAGGAATTACCGCCTTAATCCTGAAAATGACTGGGGCTATAACTTCAGTGCCATTCGCGTTGTTTTTAGTGGTGATTTCAGTTGGCCTTACCCATACTTTTCGCGAAGCGTTTTGCACAATATGGCGGGATAAACCGCAAAACTCTGGATTATTGCATCAAGCTAGGGTAGCTACGGTCATCATGTTGGCAGCAACGGTTCCAGTGGTGTTTGATCCACATACTGGCGACATTTTCAGTATTCCTAAATACACGCTCGTAATTGTTGGATCTCTACTCCTAGCACTATTAGCCGGGATACAGGCGATAAGAGACGGACGAATTCCGATACGCACTAGCATTATTTTTTGGCTTGCTCTAATCTCTGTCGGCTGGACTCTAGTTACCGCTCTTTCGGGTATAGATATTCGACTCAGTCTTTTGGGTGAATACGGATCCTATGGTGGGTTTTATACCTCATTGGCTTTGTTCATGATCTTTTTCTCAACTTCACATGACACTTCGGTAAGCGATATACGAAAAATAATCGTTTCAGTATGTCTGGTGGCGGGAGCGATTGTCGGCTATTACGGTTTGCTTCAGCTGCATGACTTTACGATGCACGGCAAGACATGGGATTTCGTTCATTGGGCAGGATTGCCTATTCGTAATACTTTTTCCACCTTAGGCAACCCAAACAATCTTGCTGGCTTTATCGCTATTATTCTTCCAGGGTGTCTTTTTTTGATTTATCGGCCAGCGAGGCTTTGGATCAGAATTGCTGCCATCGTAACTGCCTTTTTTCTGGTTTGTGAACTAATCCAAACCGGATCCAGGGGTGGATGGGTGGCCACTATAATAAGTATCAGCATATTAGTGGTGTTTACCGCTCCCGACCTAAGGAATCATGCACGTTCGATAGGGATTGGGGCTATAGCGGTTATCTTGATAGCAATAGGATCGATTGCGCTTGGAGGATCTCGCCTATTGGGTGAGAAGTTCCACAGACTTTTCCAATCGGGAGGAGGGAGTAGCGTTTCCCAACGCTTTGCACTCTGGAAGGCAAGTATCCAGATCGCTCAAGCGCATCCACTAGTAGGTACCGGACCGGATACGTTCCGACTCATCTTTCCTCGATACGAGAGTACAGCTTGGGCCCATCTAGTAGGCTCTCGGTTAATAGCTAATGGGCCTCACAATATATTTTTTGAAGCTCTCAGCGAGCAAGGTATTCCGGGTTTGATCTTTTTGATTGGCATTTGCGTCGCTATCGCAGCCATGGCAATCCGAATTTTACTTCGCACACACTCTAAGGAATCTACAGAGGAACATTGGATTGCAGCTGTAGCGATAAGTAGTATCGTCGCGTTTCTGGTCCAAGGTCTGTTCAATACCCAAGAGATAGCTCTCACGTTCTGCTTCTGGCTTTTTGTAGGGGTTCTCGTCGCTTCATCAAGGATAATTAGCACAGTCAATACTGGCGTTACCAAAATTCAAACTACAACATCTCCTAAACAATTGAAATCTAAGTCGAGTACGTTGAGGCATCTAGTAACTTTAGGAGGGTCAGTAGTTATAGTTATCATTGGGGCGCTGCTTTCGGTTGGAACAATAGCTCAATACCGCGCAGACCACGCTTATTGGGCATTTCAATCTTCAGAAAGTCAGTTAGCAATGACCCCTAATATGGACAGGACTCAAGTCGGACTTACCGAAGCTGGGCAGGGTATTGTTCTCGCTGAGAGCTTCAAAAAATATATTGTGAGGCCCATTAGCTATTAACCGAGAGCCTACTAG
>JAKBSX010000577.1 GCA_021844725.1 Actinomycetes bacterium
TCTCTCTGATACCCTGGGAATTGATGAGAAGACTCAATAAACTTTTTTCGTTTGAATGCATACAGGTAGTTTCTGGAAGCAATACACGAGATATTGCAAGAACAGAGATTCGGGATGCAAAAAAAATAATAATACATGATTTTATTCCTCGGAGCGACTTTAAGCAATTACTTGATGACGCGATGTTTGCGATCATTCCGGAAAGAAGAGGATCCTTTGAATTGCCCCCTATCGAATTTCTGTCTTCTGGTGTGCCAGTAATTACACCTATGGTTCCTTCAATAGAGGTTGTGGATGAAATTCTTTTGAAACATGGTATTAGACATAAACCATTTATTGACTTGCTTTCGGGTTCAATATTGGCAGATGGAGTGCCAGAAATAGTTTCTTGGTATCGTAGGGCCGACGCCACAAGAGAAAAGTTTTCTTCTTTAATCGGAAAAGCATTTTCGATTTACACAATTCAGGAGAAATTTTGTCACGATGTAGTTGCAATACTGGGACGTGATGATAGTGGCTTCAATTGAAAAAAATAGTCTTAAGAGAACGGCCATATGCGCCCATTCAATTGATTAGAGTTACATATCAAGGACAAATCAATTTGGGAGCGTGATTATAAAGACATGGCTGCTAAACCAAATAGTGCAGATAGTACACAAGACATTTTTATATCGATTCGAGAAAGGTGTTAGTTAAAGTGAAGACGTTCTATCTTTCTGAACGAAACAAATTTTTGGCGTTCATCGCAACGTTAGTCTGCGTAGACTTGATTGCATTTAGGAACATACTATTCGTTGGTGCATTTCAGAGCTCGGACATAGGTATTCCCTTCTATGGTAGATTTCAGCTTTGGACGAGCATATTTTCAGGGTGGAATTATCAGAATCTGGGCCAACCAAATGGTTATAACGGTTTCATCTTAAGCAGTAGCTTTCTCTCGCTGATCACTGGAAATCCTGCATTTATTGAGAAAATTGTGTATTACAGTAGCATGCCTGTGTCATCAATTCTGACGTACTTCTTCTTCAAATACTGGGGGATGAAAGGCAAGGGCCTCTGGCTCGGCTCTATGCTTTATCAATTTTCTCCATGGTTGGTTGCAGAATTCATGACTGGCGAACCATCGCTAACATGGGCAATCGCTTTATTTCCGTTGTATGCGCTACTTCTTTTATATGTGGAAAACACTGGGGAATCGCTCAAGGGCTTTTTTTATCTTTGCTCATTTTTCATTATATTAGTGTCCTTCACTTTGGAGGGACTCGACATATACGCATTCTTGACAATACCGTTCATTGCCAGATTGTTCTTTGTACAAAGTGTCCGCAGTTCAATACGCACACTGATTGTATGGTTTGGTTCTGCAGCAGTGGGAATGTTGGGAAATTTATTTTCAACAGGTCCCTACCTTTCCGCGTATAATGCGGCAGCGGGCCTCCACACGTATCAACTGTTCGGTGGGTTTAGCTCGATTCCTGCGATGCAGCTTAAGATATGGATATTGGTAATAATTGGGGCTTCGGCAATCACTGTTCTTTTCAAAATGAAAGGCATGAACAAAGGCGATCTGATGTTTTCAAGATCGTCTGTAGTCATTGCCTCCTTATTTGGTCTGCTTTACTTCATGATTCCTAGCGCATCAACTGCTTTTCTTTATAGGCATATTTTCATATTTGCCACTTTTCTTGACTATGATAGATTCTTGCTGATGTCGTGGCTTCTCACTTTTCTAGTTTTCATGTTGTTTATGCGCGATTTGCATTATACAAGTCGCAACGCTCCAAAACAAGCACACCTGTATGCCGGACTCGAAAGCATCTTCGACCTGAGCTCGAAGACCAAATCGTTATCTCGCAATAAAAAGAAGAACGACATTCTCGGCATTGCTGTTTCATTAATTATCGGTATCGTATTAATCACCGCTTCCATTTTTGCCTCTATTCAACCCTACCAATCACACACCACGGGGATGAACTTCATTGAGGGAAATTTTTCATTTAATAAAGGTCAGATACCTGCTCAATACTTCGAACTAAGGCAATTTCTCCTCGCGCATAATGCAACATTTGGTTTCGGATATCATGTTCTGGTTGTCCCGCAGACACCTGGAAATATCCTTCCGTTTTCTGTAGGGGAAACAATGATACCGGGATATCTAGGCCCATCATCCTCGACGAACAGCCTGCTCAAGACTGTATTGAGTGGTATAATTCAGAATAATCAAAATTATGTGGACGTGATGGCAATGGCGGGAATAAAGTACGTAGTCATCTTGCCTTCTGAAGGCGATAGTTCATGGCCCGGGAGTATCGGTCCACCCGCGTTAAGTGGCTGGGGGGGTGGAGTATTTCCTGTCGGTAATGCATCAGCCTATCTGAATATCCTCAGCAGATGGAGCGGTATGAAAGCTGTCTTTAGAGAATCAAATCTGACGATATTTAAGAATGAAGCATACTCCTCTGCGGGAATAACTTATACCAATTATTCGGCGGTCAGCAGCATTGCCACAGGGAATTTCATTCCGGCATATAACCTTACTCCGATTCCTAGGCATATCACAATTGTGCAATATAATATGACACAGAATGGTGCGGAATTGGTGCTCAACCAAAATCTCACAGGCGGAACCGACTGGAACGTGAATGCGTACAATGGTAATGCCTCACTTCTGAGCAACGGCTCATTCAGAATCGCATATGGCTCCGATGGCATTTCGGCCTCTCAGCAGGTTGGACTTCAGCCTGATCAGTATTATATGCTTCGCTTTGATATAAATGCATATCCTGGAAATGGGACGAAACCTCAGGCGTACCAGTCTAATGTAGCCGGATTATGGTGGGCTCCAAATGGAGCGGCATATAACTATAGCGCAATAATTCCGTTCGTAAGCGGGGGAAATATATCGGGCGAACAACAGTTCATATTCAAGACACCTGACTACAATAGCAGTTTCAACGCTTCACTTAGCCTGTCTGCCGAGCCCCCAATTCATAACGAAACAATATACACAACATACCACGGAGTGACACTCTATTCCATAGCTGGAGATCCAATTAAGAGGAATGTCGCCATCGATCCAAATATAGTGCTCAACCAAAATCTCACAGGCGGAACCGACTGGAACGTGAATGCGTACAATGGTAATGCCTCACTTCTG
>JAKBSX010000578.1 GCA_021844725.1 Actinomycetes bacterium
GTCCGCTTGGAAAGATGCCGATGTTCAATATCCTTATGACTAAGTCCTAATTCATGATTGTCCAACTATTAATCCCTTTCTCATCGATTTTTGATCTCTAGACGCCGATTGTTTCCACATTCTCATACCACTGATTCATGCTGAATGGTGGTGTCCATATTTCCCTCTCGTCGCAAATTATCAATCAGCATCGGTACCACCGTCCGCCAATCTGCGATAATCCCCAAATCGCAATAGTTGAACACAAGGGCGTCTTTGTTGTGGTTAATCGCTATGATTTTCCCAGCCTGCTGAACCCCTACCATGTGGTTCAATTTCCCGCTTAAACCAATTGCTACATATAGCTGAGGTGCGATAGTCCGTCCTGTGATACCAATTTGTCGTGATCGAGCCAACCAGCCACGATCAGTAACCTTTCTGGTCCCAGCAACCTCGGCACCAAGCAACGAGGCCAATTCATGAATGATTGGATATTCTTCTAAACCCACTCCAGCTCCTATTCCAATCACCACATTCGCCCTTTCAAGCTTTTCCCAGTCGTCATCTTTCCAAGCGGACTCAACCCGTATTCTCTTACCCGCTATTGCGTCAACAAAATTAGTTATTGCTGTGCCGTCACCTAAACGGCTCACTGGAATCGGCATGAGCCCAGGACGAACCGTCGCCATCTGCAATTCGGAATTAGCCAAGATCGCAACTTTTTGACTATCGCCACAGGCGGATTTCCATGCAACCAAACGACCGGCATCCATTTCTAGAGCGATGGCATCTCCAGTAAGTCCAGATTCAAGGCGGGCGGCGATCCGCGATGCAACTTCCCTGCCCCAATATGAAGCTGGGGCCAACATGATAACTGGTTTCCTTGCGTTCGCCCAAGCACTCACCGCCGATGAGAAATCCTCCTCAACCAGGCTGTTTCGGATTTCAACCACCTCATCGGCGCCCCATTCCCATGCCAGATGTGGATCCTCTAGGGAAGTTGAAAGACCCACTATCCAACCTTTGATGCTCTCCGCTAGTTCCAAGGCGCAACCAAGCAATTCCCGAGAAAATTCAGGTCGGCCCGGCTCAAATAAAACAGAAATGATAGGACTGCTAGGTGATCGAAATTCGTTACTTAGGTACTTCGCCCTGACCGGGGCAGGATGGGACTTTCCTAGATTTACATCTGTAAGAAGACTCAATACCACATCAATCTGCTCGCTTAGAGGTGCGGTGAGGCGAATATTGTTTCGATTTGTCTTGATGGACTTGGAGACCCCTACTTTTGTAGGGCTTCCAGCCATACCCCATGGTCCATTACTTAATAGATCGGATGCGCGCAGCCGCCTCACCAATGAAGGGGAAATAGTTTTCCATGTTTCTGGAGCTACTTTGGCTGGTGCACAAAGCCTCTCGGCAACAGCCAAAACTGCCGGCAGGGCGATAACGGAATCACGCCAACCGTCATCCTGTTCACAATGCACGTGAACACATCGATTGGACTCGTCAATCTCCATCTCTCGAACTGCGCTTGCAAAAGGAAGCCCCAATAATTCTGCAAGTTGGGGACCTACCTGACCGGTTTCGGAATCAAGCGAAGAACGACCTACCAGTACAAGGTCAAATGGCCCTTCTAGCTCGACCAAAGATGCGATTGCACGAGAGGTTGCTAAGGTATCTGAACCTGCAAATATTGGGTCACTCAACAGCACAGCGTCGTCGGCTCCCCAGGCAAGCGCTTCTCGCAATATATCTTCAGCTGTTGGCGGACCAAATGACGCTACGGTGCAATGACCCTCGGTTGCCCGTGCCAATTCCACTCCCTTGGCAACAGCGCGTCTACAATATGCGCTCATCTCTGTTGGAACGCCTTGACGCCGCAGTCGGCCGTCGCTCTCGAGTACAAATTCCTCTAATTTTGGAATCTGTTTAGCCATAACAAGTATCTTCAAATTAATCACAACTTTCTTTCACTTGGGAATAACGTAACTTCGATTCTCATTTCGGACTCACCAGGACAACTGGAATGACTTCCAAGTAGTCATACCTAAACTTTTCTCTTTTGAAATCCTTACAACTCTCCCCGATAGGCCCGAACAACTGTGGTATTGAGAAGAACTATTACAAGCAATGGCCCAATCACCACTTCTAAAAAGGAAGAAATATTGAAGTGCAGAAGTAACTCGATGATCACGAAGATTGCTAGAGTCCCTACAAACACCTCAGGCGTGTCTCCAACTAGGAAATCCCACCAAAACCGCAGGAAACCCACGAATAATTTCAAAGCAAACCCGTGATCTGGCACGATTACACCGCTGTGCACAACTTCACTCGAAAGTTCAACTTTGTTTCCGATCTTGGCCGCTAGTTCTTGACGGCGTTGACCCAACGTGGTGAGTATCTTAACCATCAAATAAGTAATTGCGCCATAGATGCACACCAGCATTGGAATCATTAGATCATTGCCAGGCCAGGACAAGCCAAGACCTTCACCTCCCCAAAAGGTTCCGAAGCTCACTAGCATTATCCCAACTACCAACTTCATCGCATTTTCCGGAACACCAGATAATTGTTTGGAAACAGCAAGTCCCACTAGAGCAACGACGAGTGCTGCTGCTAATGCACTTATTACGGCAATCGAAAGGTTATGGGCAGAAGAACCGAGGGTAAGAACAATTATGACGACCTCAAGACCTTCAATGAACACTCCCTTAAAGGCAACTGCAAATCCTTGAGCATCCCTACCTCTGCGAACCTTGCCTGTAGACAATTCGGTTACGGTTTTACCATAAATAGCGTCTTCATTACGCTTCCCTTTTAATCCGCTGGCTCTAAGCACAGCTTTACGCATCCATTGAAGCCCAAATATAAGTAAAACTCCACCCACCAAGGCACGGAGGAGATCTATGGGTACGTAACGTACCAGTGCTGGCCCAAATGCCACGACAATAGCTGAGAGAACCACAATGGCAGCTATAACGCCTTCAAGAGAAGAGCGCCATCCTCTCGTCACCCCCACAGCTAAGACAATCGTTAATGCTTCAACCATTTCTACTGTGGATGCTAAAAATACCGCGGTAACTAACACAACGTCACTGCTGGACAACAGAACCTCCTTGAATTGTCAATAAAAGATAAACAACATTACTTAGTCCACTCTGCTTATTACTGAAC
>JAKBSX010000579.1 GCA_021844725.1 Actinomycetes bacterium
TGGCAAAGGATCCAAGGGCGAATACCGCAGTAGAAAAAGTGGTTGGCTATTATCTGGTGGTGGTTTTAACCGTTTTCAGGTTGCTGTATCGGGGGTTTCCAAAGACGCACATCGTACTTTGGTGGATTTCAGCCGGGTGTGCCGGCTTGAGCTCTTTCGCACTAGCCAAACTGCTGTCGCCTGTACACATTTCGCTTTCCAACACCACATTCGCTATTCTCAAATTCATAGATACTATGACGTGGTCATTCGGGCTGCTTTTACTTATGCCAATTGTATGGTTCAGCCTGGTGCATCTTTTCCGGCTCCGGCATTTCCCAAAATCGATCCCCTGGCCACCCACTTTTTCTACTGCGGTATTCGCCCTTGGATCCTTTGCCACAGGAGCTCTTGTAAGATCTGAATGGGTATATGACCTCGGTGTGGTAACAGGAACAGTGGCACTGGTCCTGTGGGCAGTAACGGTGATATTGATATTCATAGAGAAACTGAACCAGGCAAAACAACGTTTCGGCCAGGCCTGACTACTCAAATTTGCATAGCTGCTGATCAATTTTAAACTAAGTTACAATATTCAGCAGGCCATCAACTACCTGAGGGCGAATCACACTAAGGCCCGGTCTGAACTAGAATAAGTCTGATCCACTAAATTACTGCATCGGATCACCCTATAGCTGGATCGGCTAAAACTCACCAAGGGTTGATCAAAATGCCGAGAATGTCAGCTGGATCAAATACTTCGGCTAGCCGCGTTTCAGTGTGGATTTGGCAAAGCCAAAGTGGAAAGAACCAAGCTGGTTTCATAGATTAGATGCGTTATCAGAAAGGAAAATAAGCCAATGACCCAAAACATCGCAATCCTAGGAATGGGGAAAATGGGGCAAGCCTTAGCTGAGCGGCTTCTAGATCAGAAAAAGTCCATCTCTATCTGGAACCGCAGTAAAAAAGACTTTTCCAAGTTCACATCCCGCGGAGCCACGGTTTTGGATAACCCAGCCTCGGCTTGGACAAAGTCAGACGTTGCAATAACATTCCTTGCCAATGATGATGCGGTACATGAGGTGTACCTGGCAGAGAATGGGCTTCTAAATCCAAAAGGGCAGGGACGCCTGGCAATTGAGATGAGCACCATCTCACCGCAGGCTTCAGCATCAGTAGCAGAAAAGGCCAAAGAATTAGATATAGATTACCTGAGTTCCCCAGTGAGTGGAAATCCAGGCGTGCTGGCAGCAGGCAACCTTGCACTCATAGTTTCTGGGCCAAAGTCAGCCTATAAAGACAATCTCTCCCTGCTCGAATCTATAGGTTCAACCGTAATATATGTGGGCGAAAATGAGGAGTCCCGAATCCTGAAGTTGACTGTAAATGCAACGCTGGCTGCTACTGCGGCAATAGTTTCTGAGACAATCCTCCTTTGCGAATCTAACGGAATCGATCGGGCAACATATTTGAACGTGCTTTCAAACTCATCGATGGGTTCACCGTTCGTGAAATACAAGGCTCCCGCTTTAGAGAAAAAGGACTACAGCGCCACCTTTACTACCGCAATGATAGGCAAGGATATGAAGATGTATCTTGGGCTTGCCAAAGATTCTAAGACGCCTGCCCCTATTACCGAGGCTGTACAGCAACTGATAAAGGACACCTGTGAATATGGTTTAGCCGATCTTGACTTTATGGCTATCCTCCCCTATCTTCAGAGCCTTGCGGACAAAAAGGCCGACGTTGAACCCAACTGACTCTGGAGTTAGACATTACCCAGCGAGTACTAAGTTAGCTGGGTTTTCCTAAGCCAGATCTAATATTCGAAATACGCTGCTGCAGAGTAACTTCATTAACAAGAAGATAAGACATGTTGATTCATTGAAAATTGGACTCTAATATTTCTTATAAACGACAGGTAACCCCGCCAGAGAACAAGATAGCCAGATAAATCATTGCAACGTCTAGTGAACACTTGACACCTCCGTCAAGTCCGAGATAGACGATAATATGAGAAGACGGGAAATCTTGAAACGGATTGCCGCTTAAGCCAAGGCTGCTGGTGTTAGGTGGGAGGTACATCGTGAAGGTGCTAACCATACCATCTACCGGCTGGGCAGCACCACGCGCCCAGGCACAGTGAGATCGGCCCCGGGTTGAGCGAAGAGATCTTTAAACAATGTGAGTCTGAACTAGGCGAAAGGTGTCTGAACTAGGCGAAAGGTGGTGGACGTGATGGCGAAATACCAAGCGACAGTAGTACGTGACGGTCGATTTTGGCTGATTCAGATCGATGGTGTCGGTTCGACCCAGGCACGCCATCTAGGTGAACTGGATGCGATGGCAAAAGACCTCATAGAGCTGATGGCTGGTGACGATCCAACAGAGTTTGACGTAGATTACGATATCCGTCTTCCAGTCGAGATCCAGAAGCATCTCCAACGTTCTGAGGAACTAAGGGCAGCCTCAGCAAAGGCACAAGCAGCAGCCGCAGCCGAGGTTCGTACTGCTGCAAGACAGCTGCACGAACAAGGCGTAGGACTACGCGACGTGGGTAAGGTTCTCGGCGTGTCCCACCAGCGGGCACACCAACTTGTGAATTGACCGTTCTTGCCTTAGCCAACTTGCTTTCCCGTCGCTCTAATGCTGTCTAAAGAGGGACGTCTAGGTCAAGATCCAACATTTACTTGCAGTTCAGAACAACGGGAGTTTGGCACGTTTTGGCAGTTCAACACTTGGCCCAGCGATGTCCTGATCACATTTAGCCTATGCAGTGTGGATTCTGAAAAAATAGCTGTCTGATTGCGTATAAAGGAGGAGTGATCGACCTCGATATTTAGGATGAAGTGTTTAATCATCTTTTGACAGGTTTATAACCTTTCCCACCCGGAGGCCGATCTTGTCCTGGCCGGAAGCCTTTTCGATGCGACAGTATCTGTGATCTTTTCCAGCTCAACCTCTTTGGCATCCCCCTGTTCAACTCCAAAGTCCAGATCTTGGGTAGGCCTAGTGTCACAGTAGGCCATTGCACCGATTCCACCCACCGCCACATATTTGACATTTTATTTACCGAGCACGCTTATAAGGAGTTTTAGGTCGATCTTAGGTTGCATCACCCCTTAGTTATTGTTTGTGTGCCAATTCTATTTCAGCAAGAAACTCAAGCACTTTT
>JAKBSX010000580.1 GCA_021844725.1 Actinomycetes bacterium
TTAAAACCCACGATACTGCATGGCAAAAATGCCTTCCCAGGCAGCAGATGCGAATGATTCAAGAAATATCGTCTGCTCGACTTTTTCCGGGGCCATCGGCCTAACTATAGCATATCAACACCAGCATCTTTCACTGAGCTTTCCGCCTATAGCAGGACGATATTTGAGTATTATATAACTAGATGCAAGTTCTTGAGAGAGAGGGTCTATAAGTCGACGGAGATATCCATGAGTCTGGTATCAAACCGACCCCCGCATGTATGAACTTATTAGTGAGGCTTTCACCGGTAATGAAACGAATACCGGTACTGCGGCCCAAGTCTGGTCTGTAGAACTGCCGAATTCAGTAATCAGCACTTCAGAGTGCCTACTGCCCAGTGTCCAGTCCTCATAGTCTGGGCTCGCCGCCAGTTTGCCAATCTTGTTTTATCCGGGCCGCTTTGCAAATACACAATTGCGTGAAACTCCATCTCCGAAACTGCCACAGCCAGTGCCCTCATTGCTGGTGTCGTACATTGGAATGAGGCTTTCAATCATACGCTGGATGCATAGTGACTGACATGCATGAGTGTGCTGTCGATTCATTCTGCAGAGTCGGGCGCGCTTGTTATGCAAGGGCCTACACCTGTTGGGCCGTCATTTGATCGGATGTCCGGCATTATCTATTTCGCGGCTCGAGTAAAATATCTCTGTCTCGGGTTTTGGATTCAAGAGCTGTGTCTGTAATACCAGATGTTGAGGAGTCGCTTGTAAAATGGTGGTGATATCTGTGCCCATGATTCAAGTTCAAGATGAGAGTGGAGGTTGTGAGAGGGAATAGTGTTTATGAGATAAAGCACCATACTCAAGCCCGGGTCACTTTACCAATGCTCAGCTTCAGTTCTGACAGTTCATCGATAAGAATTATCTACTGTGTTGCTTATTGAATACTTTCCTCTTCTTATTCTTCTGCCTTCCCCTTGCTCTCCGAAGCCTTTATCCAATCTTCCAAGCCAGCTTACTGTTGGGATCGTAGAGCTTCCTTTAGCAGCCTGCTGAAAGCCATTACTATAGGAGGGTATAGTTGAAGGAGGAAAGCCTATTTGCTGCTACTGGTATGCTGGATTTAATTTCTACTGCCTCGGCTTTGCTGTGGAGGAAGCTATCACAACCTTAATTAAAAGTGTGGACCTCGAGTGTCGTTTTATGCAGAGCGGGGAGATAATCATCCCAGTTATAGAACTTGCTAAGGTGTAAGAGGTCCTTTGTGAGCAGAAGCCCGTCTCATGTGATACTAAAAAACATTATTGGTAAGCTTTAAGCAATGTCAGGGGAAACAAACATTATACGTACGTCACCATCACCACCGAAGCTACCAAAATCAGCACCATTATTGCCTTCTCCCAGCCTAAAAGAGGATCGTCCACCACTCGCAGCCAATTAAGGAATTGGAGATGGTGAATTCGCAGCATCAATCGTTCTCAGATCAGGAATTGGTACGTTCGCTCCTGGCAGACAACCAAGGGTTCCCCTTCAATTGATCTGGTCTTCCCTCAAGACGCCATGAACCATACTGTGATGTGATCCTTGGGAAAGCCATTTGGTCAATTTCAATTCTCGCACCACTCTCTTCATGTCTGCGCCAATGAGTAGAAAATTCTTGGAAGGATTCGAAAGATCTCGCCATCTCCTCACGTATTTGTTGGCGCTCACGCTCTGCTTCCTTCTTCGCCTTGCGCCTCCTGTATTCACTAATGCCAATAGCTGCCGCTTCGGAGGCTGCAGCTGCAACAACGGCAATCCTGTCCTGACTTCGACTTCTTGAACGTTCTCGCTGATCATGATACCCAAAATCGTTTGCATCATAGTCTGGGTCATAATAATCTCTCTCATTCTCAAACTTCTCACGAAGAAGCTTCCTCGATTCAGAGTCAAGGTTCCCGTTGTATTTCACCTTTACATTGTTCTCAACTGTATGAACTTTCCCATAGTTGATGTCCCCATCGAGACTGCTCAATGGTATCGAGGATAGAGGTGAAGATGGAAGTGGAGATCCTGGGGTTCGAGCTTCGTCTCCCACAGAAGTTTGCGAGTCAAACTTTGGACCAAACATGCAAGGTCAGTTTTTGGCAAATTCGGCCAGCAATTTGGTCTGTCGAGCGGCTTCCCCCATAGCATTGTCTTTTGATATAGTGGGATAAAGTTCAGTGCACAAGTTTGGCTTCCTACAATGCCATTTCCCCAGACCAGTCAGAACTGGCGGCGAGTTGTTCGTCAGGGTCGGAGAGAGTGGCGGCGGATAGGGATCACTGACCACTCTGATGGGAGGGTCTGAATAGTAGCCATCATCGTTTTCGTCCATAGTATACGGATTTTACCGGGACCATGGAAGGTCAATCCATTCAGGAATTGGAAGTCCTTTCTCACGAGCTTCTTTCTGAGCAGATAGTAATGCTCGGGCTGCCTTTTCACGCTGTAGGGATTCAACAAGCTTCCTATTCCCTGGCTTGGAAGTCTTCAACCATGAAGCGACCTGATCCAGTGATTCTAGTGAGACTGTAATTACCACGATCGACATGCCGGTGGTGAATGATAATACTTTGACCTGGTGAAGAGAGAGCGGAGAAAAGAATTTCTGTGTCTCGGAAAGGTACTGAAGGTGCAGCAGGAACTGACAACCTTGGTTGATTAAAGATACGCTCTATGTATCTCTCGCGTCGTGGCGAGAGGCTGCGCTCAATAAGGGTATCCGAACTAGCAAGGTTTCAGTAATACTCCGCTTCTAGACGCCTATGTTCTTACCTATCCGATGCAGTTTTATATCGTAGATCTAACACATCGTGTTTACTTCTGGAATTTTAGCACAATCTGAGAGATATGGCCAAAGCATCCACAGGTAAAAGAATGCGTCGTATGATATGCAGATGATGATGGAGGAGACTGGTAGAATTTTCGGACCCACTGCCTGTGACGCTCACCGAAAGCTTGAACTAAATCCACCGACGACTGTTTGACCTGGGAGCTTCCTTGACGGCATGAAATAGTGATTAAAACCCACGATACTGCATGGCAAAAATGCCTTCCCAGGCAGCAGATGCGAATGATTCAAGAAATATCGTCTGCTCGACTTTTTCCGGGGCCATCGGCCTAACTATAGCATATCAACACCAGCAC
>JAKBSX010000581.1 GCA_021844725.1 Actinomycetes bacterium
ATCCCCTGGATGAAAAGTGCGAACCCTAAGAGGATTCGTAATTTTGCAGCTACGGTCGGGCCGGGTGTAGGACTGGCTGTGTTTGTATCGTTGCTTGCAGGCAAGACCTCGATTTTTTTGAAGGGAGAGATAGCCACACAAAATCAAAGAGCTTCTTAGCGTGGTCGTTTACCCTGTTCGACCAAAGGAGCCTAATTTTCTTAGAGGTTCAGCGGAAGTATTCGGGTCGGCTTACCCAGGTATCGGATACGAAAAGTACGCCTGAGCGATCAGAGAGGAGTGGCCGGATTCCATTTATCAAGGCGGTTGCTCGCTCATTGGGGAGTACTACCGTCAGCATGGTTAGGGCGTTGCGATCATTGAATAACAGTCGTCCCTGATGATAACCGCTGTGCCCAAGGCCGGACACGTTTGAAAGCGCAGTGAACCCGGTGGCTCCGACTTCGGACAACAGTTCGACCACCACGGGCATATCTTCGCCACTAATCACGATCTCTATTTTGGTCATTTGTGTGAGGTCCCAGATATTATTCATTAGCATCTCCCTCCGTTCGATCGTTTCTATCATTTCTGATCCACGGAATCCAGCTTCCGTCTGGTTTCCGGAGTTTCCAATTCTCGTTTGCGTTATCACGGGCGGCCAGATTTACCCATTCTCCATCGAATAGCTGACGCAGGACAGGGTTACGCTTTATAACCGTGTCTAATAAATTCTGGGGGGCCTCGACGATGGTAAGCAATCGCATAGGTTCGTGATATGGCTGGTTTGCATCAAACAGCGATTGCTTGGGAAGCCCCAGCCTCAGGTCACCCCCAACACCTTGAACGACTCCGATTCCACCTACTATGTTATGGATGGTTTTATCACCCGCACAGTACACGTTGCTGTCTACCGTGGAAAAATAGTACTGGGCATTGATCCAATGAGCAACGACCATTGGTGCGGTGAGAATTGTTTCAAGTGCGACCCCGTCGGTGTCAATGGACGAGTCGTAGGAGTGCAAAAAACAGCGACCCTCCAAGTTGATACCGGCTGTAATCCTTCGCGAGCCGATAATCATTGCAGCGTTACGGGCCAGGCCCCATTCTGGCTGCACCTGTGCCCAATCTGCAGAACGAAAAATTCCTTCGGCCACGGGACTCCTGCTTTTGCTGCCAGGTAACTTTGGAATCCGCTCGGCCGCCATGGTCGTTCTAAGCAGGTTTAGGTCCTTTTTCAGATTAGCAATAATATCAAGTTGAGCAGGTGGAATTAGGTGAGAGTCAAAGAGTGTTACTGTATCAGTAGCGGTGTCATGTTCGGCTGCAACGAAGATTGTGCTTTTCGGTATGACAATATCCCGATCGGCAAGTAAATTTCTGGTGACGACTCTGTTTAAAATTGTTGCAGCTGCCCGAGCGCTTGCACCCCCTCTGTTCCCTCCACAAGCCCCACAGTCAAGAGCTGACGCATAGGGGTTGTTTTCGGTGGAGCTTCCGTGGCCACAAAGTAACACAACCGAGGCAAAGTTCTTAGTGAGGCCCATTGTAGTGAGCGCTGTTTCAGCGTATAGTGCCTGAGCTTCATCGCTCATTCCACCGTTTTCCGGATTGGTATCGATGGATGTGGTAACCGACGGCACCAGCATGCGATTTACCGAAGCTCTCACTCTTTCGTAGCGCGAAGGAAACAGAGTTTTAACAATAGCTATAAGTCCGGCTACGAAGCCGCTGGCTTCAGCAAGAATGAACGAGGACAGGACTCCTTTGCGTGCAAAGGTGAACATATCGCTTATGGCAGCTAGGCCTTGCCGACCTTGTAGTTGTTTAAGCGCAGATTCGTCATTAGCGGTATTAGGTATTTCCACCATTATCGCGTTTGGTCGGACGAGGACAGGACAAAGGTCTGCCCCTTCGGTGGATCCCCAATTCTGGTAGTGGATTGGTAGCCCGAAGAATCCGGCAAACCCGAAGGTCTCGTAGGGGCCTAGAGCCTCAAGGTGGCGGCGGATGACTTCTGAGCGCGGGTCTATGCAAAAGACTGCCTGGACCATCGGACTCGGTTGGTGATTCGGTTTAGCAACAGCCAATTTAGAGAGAATTTGATCGCGATAGTTACTTTCATATGCCCCTAACCAAATTCTTGCCCTATCAGCTGAGGATAACCCAGACAGTTGATTTCGAATTTCTTCTGGCATTTCGGTCACGTAATAATTTTCTGGACTGGATTGTATTTGCTGATGATCTTCAGTGCCAGAGTAATCCTGATCTACATTCGCCTTTTTCAGGCGCAACTGGCTGCGGCCTGCAGGGGCGGAATCGACAAGGTGGGCGTCATAGCTGAGACGTACCGCGAGATAATCAACCAGTTGCAGAGCTGGACCGGGAAGATCATGGGAAGCCCATCGACTTCGCCATTTGGCGTGGCCAGCCCACCCAGGCATTCTTGCCAATTGTCGTGACAGCTCGCAAATTCGCCCATCTTCGTGTATCCCAAGAAGTTCTAAGCTCTCGAGGATTGAATCCTCTGGATGGACAGGTGATTGAGTCAGTCGATTCCTTCCATTTTTGCCAAGAAGGCTCCGGACAGCAGGGTCAGTTGCGATTATATCAAGCCATGCAGAATAGAACCGTTCATGTGGTTGAGTCGGCATTATACCGGCGACATAAGCCGCGCACCATTTAGCGACTTCTCGATCAGTGGTGGCAGCTATGTTTGTGCCTAAAAGCAAGTCCTTGCGCTCTGCTTCGGTTAAGAGTTTTGTCTTTCCATTATCAGAGTCCTCCCTCTCTAGACTACGCCGGTGATTACTATTGGTGGTATAGGAATTGATGGAGGCACGAATATCGATATCTCTGATTCGTTGATTTAGGTAAGATGTCTTAAACATCTCAGCCGAAGGATATCCATTTATCCCCAGTACTTGGCTGGCGTGATCGATAGCTTCATTGAAGGACATATTGCGTAGATCCCAGAGTGGATTTACTGCAATTGAGGTGGATAGTGGCCACAGAGGAGCTATAACTTCGGATGCGATGTCAATCTGGACAAGTAGTCGCGCCCGTGCGGCCAGCAATTCGGAGCCGCTCACGCTGTTTTCTCCTTCCCGGAATTGATTATGTCTAGAGCATGATAGTTTCGGAAATTTTCAGAAAGAAATTGTCTTTTGCTTT
>JAKBSX010000582.1 GCA_021844725.1 Actinomycetes bacterium
AATGGCGGAGGAACAAATTCTGTTAGTGCCGTTTCGGGTGCTCCGGAGGACATAAATATTAAATTCAGTTGATGGCCCAATGCCCAGTACCTTCTATTTGTGATTAACTCATTGAGAAAAGGGATAGGCATGTCGGAGAAATAGAGGTGATTGTACAGTATCTGGGCACGATGTTGATTCGCATAGTCCCTCATGTCAATTATGCATTTGAAAAGTTCATTCTCTGCTCTAGCGAGTTTTTCGTATGTTTGAAGAGCATCATTCAGGATATGTTCCCGAGTTGTTAGGAGGAATCGCGTGCCCTCCGACTTATTCACGGATCTAAGAAATGAAAGCAAGTCCTGCTCTTCGTTTTTCCCGAATTTTTCTCTCAGATTAGTCTGTCCGAGAAAGTCATCGTAATAGAATACCTGCTTCTTTCCGAAACTCACAGTGTTAAAAGCCTCATTGATGTTGCCAGTGACCTTGATGAATTCGTATCCGTCAGACATATAAGTGAAGCATAAGATCTCCGCAAGTGTGGTTTTTCCGATACCAGGAATACCTGCAATGATGCAATAGTGTTTGTCATCTAGTATTGACCTAGCTTTGTCGTAGCTAGGATTTCTTACGTACCGACTGATCTTTTGTTTTATAGTATTCTCTGCCAGAAACGATTTGTGGTAAGTATCAGCATGAAGGATCCGCTGCAACACCGCGCCACTCGACATCCAGAGTTTGAAATTTCGCTTTTCTAACTCAGTGAATTTGCCAAGAAGGTTATTCAAATCTTCCCTGCCAAATATATCACTTCCCCCTCGACAGTAGGGTCTGAGGATTTCCTGGATTTTGTGTTTGTCGTCTGGTGACAACCCCAACGAAGTCGCAAGGATGTAGCGACCAGGGGACAAGAGAGTAATCTTGGAATATTCCTTTTTCCTTAGGTGGCTCAGCAGCTGGCTAATTGAGGATGACGCATAGTGCTTGCACTGCACTATCAGGTCTTTCGACTTTGCCTGGCTAAATCGAAGATCAATTCCGCTGTCTTTACCTTGTTTGAAACTTTCAAGGGTGATGCCGAGTTCCTCTTGGAGAAGATCCCTTACCAGGAGCTCGAAATCAAAATCTGATAATGTCTTAAAATCATAATTGGGCATTGGGCCATCAACTGAATTTAATATTTATGTCCTCCGGAGCACCCGAAACGGCACTAACAGAATTTGTTCCTCCGCCATTCAACACCCTGCTGGACCTTCGGTGCGTGAGGACCAAGTTCATTTACGAACTGACTTGTGATGACTTTGCCATAAGCACCACTGCTACTCCTGGTGGGAACTCTCATCCGATAAGCCAAATTCTTCTCCAGCATCCTGAAAGACGAAACACATAAGATATCGGTTGCTCTCGTGATGGCGACATAGAACACTCTTCTATGTTCTTTGACGACTTCCTCTTTCTCGGCGGGCGTTCCATCCTCCAGCAAAAGCGGAATGAGGCCTTGAATTGCTCCCAAGACAATCGTCACCTTGGCAGTAAGCCCCTTAGCTTTGTGCAGACTCATTATCCTGACAAAGTCAGACGACTCTGGCACCTCAGGTTGCGTAATCATTCTTCGAAGTCTTTCTAGAATTGCTGCTGGCGTCATATCGCTTGCTGAATCGGCAAGAGCGGCCTCCCGAAGTGCTGACGCCCATGTCTTCTTTTTCGGGAACAGTTTGTTTACCAGTTCTTCTCCGCTTCGTCCGCGAATTTTCTCTAGTTCTCCCAAAAGCTCCTCAAACCTTTTCTTCACGTTCGCGATGCGGTGGATATCGGTTTTACCCTTGGAAACTTTCACCAAGGCTTTCCACGGAGAGTCACCTGTGATCTCACAGTGTTCTCTTAGTGTAGAATATTGGTTCTCCAGCCAACTCTGACTTCCAAAGCCCAACCAGAATCTAAGCGCGACCCTATCCTCATTGTCGACAAGAAGCAAGAGAAGCGTGAACGCCAGTTGGGCTTCATCCTCTTCCAAGCTTTCCTCGCTGAAGAAACTGTGACATGGTATTCCTTTCTTGACTAGCGCGTCTCTTGTGTCATATCCTATCTGTCGGCGGGGAGAGAGAATTAAGACATCTCCGGGCAAGTATCCTTTCTTGTCAATCAGGTGTTTGACAAAATCTGCAGTCCCTGAGGTTTGCTCGTTGAGATCATTCCATTGCACGATGTTAACCTCACCCTGCGGATTACCGTTGAGCGGATGCAAGCGAGCCGCAGATCCTCCCGCGTAATTATTCAATATTAGATCGTTGGCCATTTTAACCACCAAAGTAGGACACCGACGGCACTCATCAAGGTCTTTTGCATCCAGGTCTGGCAGCGAATCTCCAAATTTCTTGATTCCCTGTGGGTTGGCATGCCGAAAGCTGTAGATCGACTGATCTGGGTCGCCGACCGCGGCTATAGAGGATTTACCTCCGATCAGGTCTATCAGCTCTTGCTCGGCCTTATTCAAGTCCTGATATTCATCAACAATGACGTGCTTGAACTGAGAGAGAATCGGAGAACTCGGGTTGCTCCTTAGATATCGTAGGGTCAACAAGACAAGCTCACCTATCAACATCGCGTCATGGAACCTCAACCAGTTTGTGAGCTCCAGTTCGAAGGCCTTGTCAGTGGCAGACCTTGGCCAGCCTGCGGCCTCGGATTGCAGGCGAGCCCAAGCAGCCTCAAAAGCTCTAATGCGTTTTGTCTTGTCTCTCTTGTTGCCAAATTTCGACGGAGCATCCAGATCCTGCAGAAGCGGTCCCGCCTGGTATTGCAACACCCCGTAACTGTTGAATGATATGATGGGATTTGGCTTTCTCTGCAGATAGTCAAAAACCTCGTCCCTCTTCAATATTGAGAAGCATAGTGAGTGCAATGTGCCGACCCTGACGCTTTCGCAACCGCTGACACCAAGGTCCATCAAGTCTTTTACAAGAGCTGCTGCAGCAGTTCGGGTGAAGGTGACCGCAAGAATGTTCCCCGGGGATACTCCTTGCTCCAACAGCCTAGCGATCCTTCGCTTCATCGCAAAGCTTTTGCCGGTTCCGGGACCCGCAATCACCCGAAGACGTTTTGCTTTGCTCTTTGCAATATCTAAAGCTTTACCACTTAACCCATCTACCCCAAGCGGTATTAAAAGGGAAGGT
>JAKBSX010000583.1 GCA_021844725.1 Actinomycetes bacterium
ACCATCAAACGCCTTCTATTCCGCCCGTCTATTTAAAATACTCACATACCACTGCGCCTATGAAACCCGCTCCGACAGGCTGAACCACCATCAAAAACTCACCTCCTTAGGTTGACGCCTATGCGCCAAGGGCGGGATCTTCGCTCCGCGGCGATGTGCCGACCGCGTGTCGGGGTTGGGGATACAGATATGGGCTGGCCCGATCCCGCTTGGAAGGAATCGCGGGCAAGTTTTTCCCGGAACGGGATCTCGACTGAAGCCGGACTGGCGCGATGCGTGATTAAATCTGCGTTTGCCGACAAGTCGGCTATCGCAGTGTCGCTGCGTTTCGTTCTTTTCCCGCGAAGCGGGATATGAACGGCAGCGATCTCAGGCAGTCCCGCCAAGGTCGGGATCTTCGACGTGACAGAAATATACAACGGGACAGCCCTTCCTTTTGGAGTTCTTCCCTGGGCGAGATGCCCGCAGCGCGAAGGCACGACGATTGATTTCGAGCTCCGTTCACGACACGAAAGTGTCGTGATGCCTGTAAGATAGCGTAGCTGTCTTTCTGGCAAGGAGCGAGTAATGAAGACGTTGCGGAGTCTCGATCTAATCGAGACGAAGCTATGTCCTTATTTTAATCGGCGTGCCTGAACCAGTTGCGGGCATCTCTTCCGGGGTGTTCTTCTTGCGAACGCAGATGCTGGAAGCATGCCGAGAAATACCCCTACTTTCAATTTTGCGATGGTCATCTGATGAAAATGAAATCATATCGGTAAGGGTACTTCCTACACTTGATGGACGGGGTGAATCGACGCCGAACTATTCCGCGGAGAGAGGGAGATTATTTCGCGGCTGCTGGCAGTTATCAAGTGAGCCTGTCTGGGCGGGTGGGTGGGTCACTGTCCAAAACTGATAAGGCTGGTGAATGACAGCGGTTGTCTCTAATTGATGTCTTGGTGCACTCATTTGTTCTGAATCGTGGATAAGGATTTGATTGTGCGCGTCGTTGCACTTGAACTCTTATCAGTGTACATTAACCGCTAGTTGTGATCGGGCGCTGGGTGCTCTTGGGCGCTTTTTGATATAGATGGGAAAAATGGAAAGCTGTTGGGTTCAGCAGCTTGAGCGATGTCTGAGCCGGGTGCTGTTGTCAAACTTGATGGACGTGAATATGAAGATTTTGTTTGTGTATCCAAACATTCTGCGGTACCCAATCATTCCGGTGGGCGTAGCATCACTGCTAGGAGTTTTGCGGGAACAGGGTCACGAGGTTACCGTGTTCGATGCTACGTTTCTTGAAGACGCGGACCTCTTCCGTACTTTATATTCACAGGTGGAGAAGGATGCGTTTGACATAATAGCGATTCATTGCACATCTTCTGATTGGAAGTTTGTGCAAATGATGTTGACGGGGCTTGACCGGAATCTCTCAATCCGGGGAGTTGTGAAAGTTATTGGGGGGCATCATCCGACTTCTAAACCCTCTGACGTTATTGCTCATCCTTTGATCGATGTGGCCGTCGTTGGGGAAGGTGAACTGGCGTTGGTTGAACTGGTCGAGGCATTAGAAAGTGGAGGTGGCATCCGACACGTAAGAAATTGTTGGGTAAAGCAAAGCGGGACTATCTGGAATAATAAGCAGCGCCCGCTTATACAAGACTTGGATTTGCTGCCGTTTCCTGATTGGACGAAATTCGACGACAGACATTTGATTCAACACACACAAGACTCGGATTCGACTTGGTCGAGGAAGATTGGGATTGAGACTTCACGTGGATGTCCATACTCATGCAGTTATTGTATGAATACATACTCCCGTCAGCTGTATGCCGGCATGGGAGGTAAGTTCTGCCGGTTTAAAAGTGTTGACCGTGTAATTCGAGAGGCACGGAAAGCGAAGTGGGAACTGAACGTGGGGTTTATACAATTCGTCGATGATAATTTCGTTGGGTCCATGTCGCGCCTTAGGGAGTTCAGTGACAGATTCCCCGAGGAGGTTGGGCTGCCGGTGTTTCTCCATACATCTGCCGAGATGATTAGTGATGAAAGCATAAGGTTATTGAAGAGCATGGGCCTGCAGAGGCTTGGCATCGGCGTAGAGACTGGAAATGAGCGGTATAGGAAAGAGATGCTGCACAAAAACACGACTGATATAGATATCTTCAATGCCGTTCGGCTCGCTAAAGAGAATGGGATTATTGTGACAGCATACTACATGATAGGGTTACCAGGAGACACGAGACAGAGTATTGAAGAAACAATACGGTTCAATGAGGGGCTGAATCCGTCATCTTGCTTCGTTTCGACGTATTTCCCTTTCCCGGGCACGCCACTTCACGACGTGACAGTCAGAAGTGGAGTTGTTTCGGAGTTCCATTACCTTCCAGATTTTTACGGGGAGTCAATACTAAAGTTCGGAGATTTGCACGGCGATGAGCTAAAATCTTACAGGACGCAATTCAAGAACGTGATCATTGACAAGGGACCGTTCGGACGCAGGGATTTTGGCGTGCTTGAGAGGTCACTGGAACTAATGTTCTAACGGAAATCAGGAATTTAGATGTGCGATATCGGAATGTAGGTCGCTAATTTTATGAAAGATTCGATATGAATAACCCTCTGCGCAACATCTCAGAGATGCACCTAGAAGTGGCAAGGTCCTGCAACCTTAGCTGCACCTACTGTTATGCCCACAGGAACAGCGATGGTACCCATGATCTGATGCCCCTTCACGTCGCCTGCAACTATCTGGATCTTGTCATGTCAGAAACATGCAGCGATGAAGTCAACGTTGTGTTCCATGGCGGGGAGCCTTTGATGCAAACGGCGACGTGGTTTGAGAACGTGATCGAGTATGCAAATCGACTAGCGGGTCGCTTGCATAAGACTGCACGCTATCAGATGCAGAGTAATCTTAGCTTGTTGACGCCTCGCCACAGGGATCTAATTAGGAGGCATAAGATTGTGGTCGGCAGCAGCCTTGATGGACCGTCTGCTTTGAATGATATTGCGCGAGGAGAAACCAAAAGTGTTCTAGCCCAAGTTCGACGGTAGTGGTACAGAAGAAATATTTTTTGTGGCAATTTGATTTGGATGAGCGGATGAGGCTGGAAAATTCGATGTAGTGCCGACCTTCCTTATTGCAAAGGGTTAGAGGCGA
>JAKBSX010000584.1 GCA_021844725.1 Actinomycetes bacterium
GTTCTCCCATTGACAAGCCAAGCCCGTCGTCGGTTATGACAGCAGCAACGGCTTTCAGAATTGCAGTTTTACTGGTCTTTTTCAGCAGGCTTTCTTTTACATGGGTTAGCACCGAATGTTCTCCAAAATTTAGTTCTCTAAGATTCGTTTACATAGTCGACGGGGTTAGCTACGTTCCGGATATTCTGTTATGAGATAATAATGTCTCATAACGAGATAATACCCTATCAAAGGCGCGACTGTTATTCGGGTTTGTCTAAGTAGATGAAAGGCAGGTGTAGGCAGGGCAACATTGTATCGATACTTCCCCAATCGAAATCAACTCCTTGAAAGTATCCGAGATATGGCCCTGGAAGAAATTTCGGACGTCATTACCCAAACAGCCGCAAGCAATCTAAAAACAAGGGAGGCTTTAGCTCAAATCTCCCGCTCAATTCTCAATAAAGCTGAGCTTGGAGTTCTGTTTATGCGTGAAAAAATCGTAATGGATCAGCCGCTGATCGAACGTCTCCTCTTCTCCCCTATAGATCAATTATTTATTGAAGCCCAGAACGACGGAGTGATCACATCATCAGTGAAACCTCGGACTCTAACCACATATTTCCTTGGATTACTTAGGACTGGCTCAATACTGGTAGTACAGGAAGATTCGTCTCCGGAAGAAGCTGCTGCTGATATTATAAATCTTATCTTTCACGGAATTGGTCAGCCCGGGTCGTAATACTAATCAAGATGCTGAACATGCGACTACGGTTACAATGAATTTACCGATTGCATGGTACGGTTAGTTTTATTGATTTAGCTGACCGAATCGACATTTGCCTTTGCGGAAGCGCATAAATCCACCAATTATTCGACAATCTGAATTTTACGATTCAGAATCTACGTATGGCCACAAGTTATCTGCGGAGCCTCCGAAAACTAGGCTCCGCAGATAAAACATTATGAATACTAGAGGCTGCGCTAGTTCGCTTTTCGCTCTCTTTTACTTGTTAGGCTGAGGAGTTAATCTAAGGTACGGCTTCAACTTCTTGAACCCTTTTGGAAACCGCTTTTCTGCCTCTTCGTCGCTCACTGCAGTGGTAATAATCACATCGTCACCATCTTTCCAGTTGACTGGCGTAGCAACCGAATAATTATCAGTAAGCTGAAGCGAATCTAGCACTCTTAGAATCTCCTGGAAATTTCTACCAGTAGATGCTGGATAGGTGATAGTGAGACGCAACTTCTTTGAGGGATCAACTATAAAGACGGAACGAACCGTAAGGGTCCCTGAAGCATTCGGATGAATCATCCCGTACAGAGTGGCCACTTTCCTATCGGGATCCCCGATCATTGGGAAATTCACAGCCTGACCCTGAGTCTCTGCAATGTCCTTCTCCCACTCTAAGTGCTTTTCGACTGGGTCAACCGAAAGACCAATCACCTTAGCGTTCCGCTTCAGAAACTGCTCTTTGAGCTTGGCAACCTCTCCAAGCTCCGTGGTGCAGACCGGAGTGAAATCAGCTGGATGAGAAAAAAGCACTCCCCAACTATCACCCAGCCATTCATGAAAATGGATCTCGCCCTCAGTAGTTGGAGCGGTAAAGTCTGGGACAATGTCGCCTAATTGCAATGCCATAAGATACTCCTACTTAGATTTTGACCAAACAGTAATCAATTCAACATTAGTCAAGAGATCATCAAAACCCGACCAACTTTGTCAACTTTTACATCGGCCACCCAAATAGTGGCTGCTGGTGCAGACTGTTTTCAACTACTTAGGAGCTATCAAATCAGCTTAGAAATTCACCTAAACGGGGTTTGGGGTGAGAAGCCCCTGGATGCATCAATGGGGTAGACAGAGCCCGACCACTCGTCTTGAAGGGCGACCTGTTAGCAACCTGAATAAGGTTCCAGGACACACCCCTGTGATTTGACTGCCGCAAGTATCGATTCTCTTTGCCGAGAAATTTAAGCGTCTGAAAATCTATTCCGTTCCCAAGGAAGGGCGATTTCGGAAAGCTCGGTCTGGTCACTCGTGGATTATCCACGTATCATGATTTCACTTCGTTGCTGCTCGAACGTCTAGGTGGTATTTAGGCGGCTTCAATAAAGAATCCTACGACTTATAGAAATCTTTCTCGCTCGTAAACATCAACAGACATCGTTAATGAGCAAGTCCTTAAATAAAATAGGCGCTGAATTGAGATACTCATAAATGCTGCCACATTCAACCCGTCAGATATACACTGGAAAAGTATCGTCCATACCTTCCCACAGGTGGCAAGTTTGAGCGAGAAGGCATGGCAGGTTTCAGAACGGGCACACAGCAAATTTCGCACGAATACGCACGGAGGTGTCGGAGATGGCCGTGAGCACCACAGGCTCCGTCAGGATCGCGATCGTGGGAGGAGGCATCGGAGGTCTGGCTACAGCGGCATTTCTGTGGCGAGCCGGGCTCACCAGCACTGTATACGAACAAGCGCCAGCACTGGGCGAAGTGGGCGCCGGACTCGTCGTAGCACCGAATGCGGCCCGGGCGCTCCGCAAGCTGGGTGTCATGGATCTGCTGTGCGAGCGCGCCGTCCAGCTCGACACCGGATGGGAATTCCGCCGATGGGAGGACGGCTCGGTCCTTTCTTCGGAGAACCTTTCAGCCAACTGCAAACGGCTCTACGGTGAGCAGACCTATACGGTGCATCGGGCGGATCTACTCCGTGCGATCGCGTCGTCTGTGCCATTGCAGGCAATCAGGATCGGTCATAATTGCGTTGGCCTAGATCAGCGGCACGGTGTGCTGCAGCTTACCTTCACCAATGGTCAGCAGGCCGAGACAGACATTGTGGTTGGTGCAGACGGAATCCATTCAGTGGTACGGAGCGCTCTCTTCGGTACCGCTCCAGTGACCTACTCGGGGATGTGCGCGTTCCGGTCCCTGGTACCAGCGGATGAGGCGCCGGAGTTTGCACGCCGCCCAGCGCAGACGCTCTGGATCGGTCCGGGTCATCACCTCGTACACTACCCGATTTCAGCCAGGGAACAGGTAAACCTCGTTGCTTTCGCTCCCGCTGGCGACTATACGGTTGAATCATGGACTGCCACCGCCACGGTTGAGGAGTTTCTGGCGGAATTCTGCGAATGGGATCCACGT
>JAKBSX010000585.1 GCA_021844725.1 Actinomycetes bacterium
TTGATTTGGGATGCTGTAATAGAAATAATTTTCGAATCTTTAACCACAATTCATGATTGATCTAGAACACTTTAACGAGCTCTAAAGCTTTGATATTATCTTCGGAAATATTAGTTTTAGTAAACGGGAAGCTTTTGACTGGTTTCAATAAAGCCGGTCTCGCAGACGGTGGCTGCTAATCGCTGTCATGGACCAAAGACGACATATCTGCGACTTGTAGACGTATGATCATTGTTGCTCCGCCTCCAGGTGTGTCATCGACAGTCAATTCACCCCCCATGGCTTCAATAAAACCTTTCGCCACCGCTAACCCGAGACCTACGCCGTTTCCACTGTTTTGGTCACCCAGTCTCTGAAACGGCATAAAGATGCGGTCTCTATCGCTGAGAGCTATACCCGGTCCTTGATCAATCACTCTCAATTCCACATAGCTATCAGGTTGGAGACCGGCTATTACGCGTACCGGGGTTTCCTCATTCGATGCAGAGCGAGCATTAGTCAACAGATTTGCCAGTGCTCGCTCCAAAAGTGCTGGGTCTGCGTGGACTGGAGGCAACGTTTCAGGCACTTCAATTTCAAGTAGCTGGTCGCTGGTTGGCAGGGAGATGAGGGCAGCAGAAACAATCTCATCGAGTCCAACCGAACGAGGCCGCACAATAAGGGCCCCGGTCTGAATCCTACTCATATCTAGCAAGTTTGCAACCAAGGAGTTGAGCCTGTCAGCTTCGCCGTCTATCGTTTCAAGTAAAGTGCGGACTACTGTTTCGTCCCATGCTACATCGTCCGGGAGAAGGCTTGTGACTGCTGCTTTGATGGAAGCCAGCGGGGTACGCAGATCGTGACTGACGGCGGCAAGGAGAGCTGTGCGCAGATCGTTGGCCTTAGCTAAATTAGCAGCTTCTGCTGCTTGATCTTGTAACTGTCGGTTGGCTATGGCTACGGCAATCTGGTTTACGAAGATATTGAGCGTCTCTCTATCCTCGGCTCTAAGCCGGGCAGAGTCCAGCACCAGTAGCCGATCGGGGCTTATTGACATGCTTAGGGTTGCTTCTTGCGGTGAGGACGGAGGATTTGGACCAGACGCCACTTCAGTTATCCAACCTTGGTCGGTTGAAAGTAGGACAGCCGCCCCATCTATTAAGAATGTGCTGCATATCTCCTCTACAAGTTGGGGCAAGGGATCAGGCAAATCCAAAAGTGCGCTTGAAGTTCGAGCTAGTGAGGCTGCCTGGGACCGAACACGGTGAGCATCAAATGAGCGACGGGCGACGAGGTCCACCTGGATGCTGACGACACCTGCTATTACGAGGAAGACAGCGAGGGCCACGATATCTCTAGGATCTGCGATGGTAAGGGTATGAATTGGCGGGCTAAAGTACCAGTTCAACAGCAGGAATCCGCCGATTGCGCCCACTGCCCCTGAGCCTAATCCACCTATGGCAGCTCCAGCAATGACCGGAAGCAGATAGATGAGCGATACTGTACCGAGAGGTAAGTCGCCCCGGATAATCGCCAACCCCACTGTGACCAAGGGAAGGGTAAGTGCCACTACCAGAAGTCCAACTAACTGTCGGCGCCTACTGATGACGCCTGAATCAATTCCTTGCCGTACGAATCTCAGCCATTTTGGGTGCCACTTCTTTTCTTTCAGTTGACGGCTTGGTTGTTTTGATGGTTTTGGGTTCAACCTGGCTGGCGGAGAAATGACATGTACATCGAGGGTTTCACCAGATTTAGCGATCACCGAGTTGATAACTGAGCCAGCACTTAGTCGAGTCCATTTCGAGCGATGGCTTGTTCCCAGAACGATTTGGGTGGAATGCTCCGCTCGGGCTACTTGTATCAGAGCTTCTGCAACATCTGAACCTAGAACTTCACGATAGATTCCGCCCAGCTCCAGAACCAGAGAGCGTTGGCGTTCAAGATCGGCAGGTTTGGACCTACGCATTCCGTCATCTGACCGCACGTGGACAGCGGTTAAATCACCTTTTGCTCGTCGTGCCATGCGGGCAGCGCGCCTGATGAGATGTTCGCCATTTGGCGCACCGGTCAGCGCAACAAGGACCCTCTCTCGGGTTTCCCAAGGGCGGTCTATACCATGACGCTGGCGGTACTCCTGAATTCGTGAGTCTACGTCATCGGCAACCCACAATAATGCCAGTTCACGCAGCGCTGCTAGGTTTCCTGCGCGGAAGTAGTTGGCAAGAGCGATGTCCACGCGGTCTGGAGGATAAATATGGCCATGAGCCATTCGCCGTCGGATGGCTTCTGGCGTCATATCAACTAGTTCTACTTGCTCGGAGGCCCGCACGAATGCGTCGGGAACCGTCTCTCGCTGTGGGACGCCAGTGATAGTGGCTACGACATCATTCAAGGACTCGAGATGCTGAATGTTTAGGGTGGAAATCACGGTAATGCCAGCATCGAGCAATTCCTCGACATCCTGCCATCTTTTGTTATTTCGGCTACCGGGTACGTTAGTATGTGCCAGTTCATCAATAAGGACCACTGATGGCCGTCTTAGAAGAATGGCTTCAAGGTCCATCTCAAGAAGTGTCTGATTCCGATAGACGAGAACGGCTGGCGGAACTACTTCCAGGTCTCTCAGTTGTTTCGACGTCTCACTGCGACCATGCGTCTCAACCCAACCAACCACAACGTCGGTGCCACGATGCTTGCGGCGCCAACCTTCGTTTAGCATCGCGTATGTTTTCCCTACGCCGGGAGCCGCTCCTAGGTACACTCGCAGTGACCCTCGTGCCATGGACGCCATTCTATCTTGGCGTCTCATAAACGTTGCGTTAATATCCAGGCCATTGCCGTTAATAACTCATAAAAACACTTTTTGAGGTCAATTTGTCGGGTTAGAGTTCTCGCTTGTAGTCGTACATAGTAGGCGGACTCTTCTTGATCGATGAGGGTGAAAATCAAAGAGCCTTAGGCCGCAATAAGGAGTTGACTATGCCAAACGAGCATGGAGATTTTGAGGATTCTGAAGTGAGCGGGGTAATGAGGCCTGAGTTAGCGAAGTCTCCCCAAACTACCTGGGATGACATTGGTGGCAATTGTTCCTCAGATACCGGATATTTACATCAGGTGAAAATCAGTGGAACTATATCTTTTACAGGTA
>JAKBSX010000586.1 GCA_021844725.1 Actinomycetes bacterium
AAAGCTCAGCCAGAGAAATCTTCCACAGAAACAGCAGGCGTGGCAACAAAATGACGCTTTCTGTCTCAAAGCTCACCGCTTCTTACGGCAAGATACAGGTTCTGTGGGAAGTTTCAATTGAGGTGCAAGCCAAGGAGATAGTGTCACTGATCGGGGCAAACGGCGCCGGCAAGTCAACTCTATTGAAATCCATTATGGGAATGGTGAGACCAACGGGTGGAAGCATCACTTATGATGGAAGGTCGCTCATCGGGATGAATTTATCGGAAAGAATCAGCGCCGAAATCATTGCTAACAAGTATCACTTGGTATTCCATTATGTTCAAACTGGCAGTCTGCCTAATTCACTTGCATTACTAGAGAAAGGACAGGCGCAGGCAATGGATTTCACGGTTGGATCAGTTGCAGCTCTAGTGCAAGCGGGAAAACTTCGAGTGATCTACAACGACACTGATGCTTTGCCTTCTCCATGGGCTGAATTCGGGATCACAGCAACGAACAGTTACATCCAAAACAATGGTCCCACTCTGAAGAAGATCAACCTAGCACTATCCGAGACCATACGGTTCATATTGAATAACCCAAGCTTTGCAGAGGGAGTAGTAGAAAACTTCACCCAGTCTAACTCTCAGGTTGGCGCCTATGTCTACGGTGTGTTGCAGTCGAGTTGGAATCCGTCGCTCTCCATCGGCACGCAAGCATTGAGCAATGTCGATAATGTGTATGTGCAGTATGGCATAACACCTTCGGCGTCCGCCGCGAGCGTTACGAGTATATACACAACTCAATTCCTTCCGTCATAACCCGATTTCAGACATTAACCACAAGGTATTGAAAATTCCTTACAACCGAGGATAATAGAATTCGTCCTAAAGTACGTCACATTTCCACGCCGAGTGTTTTTCTCACCGCAACTCGCCAATTAATGGGCGAACAATTGATTCAAACTACTGTAGTAAGGCCTCCCAGAAAAGTATTAGGCGAAGTACGCGGCCACAAAGCAAGTTTCCAAAAGTATAAAATGCTCCCTACTTCCAGACATCTGTCTTCAAAGGACAATCCGGAAAGCAGATTCAGAATCGGGAGCACATCAAGAAAGAATGGAGACCGGCTGAAATAGCGTTTGCTGGCATAGTTACAATTGGTGTTTTCTTCACCATAACAAGACCTGCGCGCCTGATTGGAACCATTTGTACGCCGTGAAAAATCATTCTTGAATCTTTCAAAGACGAAAGCGCGTCTGGATAGTCATTTGAATTTTGGTACTCTTCACCGTCCATGCAATTGTATAATTGATGGTCTTGACAATTCTACTTTGAGGCCGTCTTGCTGTGCAGTGCTGAACTAGACGTTCAACACCGCATTCTGATGACCTCGTCGCTGATTCTTTCCGATAAATTCATTCCAGACACAGATTATCAATCCACAAGCATTAATTACTAAGTGCGGTATAGCTACTGTAACACTACAGCATACGAGGAGAGGCTATTGAATAAGATCATCTCGAAGGGACCGACGAGTCCAGCATCATTCTTTGTTGAATTACATTTTTCCTTGGAAGAACCAGAGGAGGGCCCCCCGGGGGAGGGGGGAGGGGCAGGGGGACCCCCCACCCACCCCCTGGGAGGGGGTAGACTGTGTCTATCCGTCAGTGCTTAATGAGAGGAGAGAAACGCCAATGAATGCAAATCATTAGATCGTAGATATTCTAGATACCGTTCCTACGACTCGTCCCTTTTATACAGAAAGTTTTTCTCCGAATTTCACAGGCGCGCCTTCCTTCACGGAACAGCTTGAAACAAGTTCAGAAAGATCAGAACAAAGTGTTTCAGGCTCTATAGCTTGCAACGAACAAGATTCAGCGCCTTCATTCATTCGGAAATAGTGAGCCAAAAAATGCAATCCAGCAACTGCACTTCGCATGAAATACTCGAATCTTTAGCAATAAGAAATAAAGCGCCGCGGGTGAGATTTGAACTCACGATCGGTGTAAACCGAAACGGCTCTTCGCCACAAACGAGAGGAACGATCTCTCGAGATAGCAAGCCGTCGCCCTACCAGGCTAGGCGACCGCGGCAAGCAGCATTCAATTCATGGGTGCAGCGTACAAAAGGTTAACTTTTCTCGGAAGCTGGTCACATTGATTTTGTGTCCCACTCTCAAGCTGAAGTCCATCGAATCCCTCACGCTCGTAAAGTATAAAATTGAACCATTCGAGCGTAGTGCTCGGCCCGTTCAAAGGAAATTACCGATATGGATGCTTTGCTCAAGCTAGACTCGGTCACCAGGTCTTTCGGGGGCCTCACTGCCGTAAAGGATCTATCTTTCGAGGTCGGCGCAGGTGATATCATCGGATTGATTGGTCCCAATGGAGCAGGAAAGACGACAGTCTTCAACCTGATTACTGGCGTGTACAAGCCGGACGCAGGAAGGATACTTTTTGAAGGCAATAGCATAACGGGCAAAAAAACGCACCGCATCACACAGCTCGGCATCTCCAGGACTTTCCAGACCGTGAGACCCTTGCCGAAAATGTCGGTCATTGAAAACGTGATGATGGGTAGCCTCTTCGGACGAGACCACACGATGTCAATGAAAGCGGCTAGCGAGCGCGCTTTAGAAGTCTTGAGTTTTACTGCCCTAAGCGACAAGTCTGACAAGCTGGCAGGTGATTTGACCCTCGCGGAGCAGAGGAGACTAGAGCTTGCCAGGTCTTTGGCCACACAGCCAAAGCTGCTGCTACTCGACGAGGTGATGGCAGGACTGAACCCTTCGGAGATCAGCGATACACTGGATCTCCTGAACAGATTGAATTCGGAGAAAAATATCACCCTGCTCGTGATCGAACACGTGGTCAAGGCGATGATGAAACTCTGCAAGAGAATCGTAGTCATGGATCATGGATCAAAGATTGCTGAAGGCCTCCCGATCGAAATAGCAAACAATGCAGAAGTCATCACCGCTTACATGGGGGAGAAAAGAGCCGGAATGAAAAAAGCTCAGCCAGAGAAATCTTCCACAGAAACAGCAGGCGTGGCAACAAAATGACGCTTTCTGTCTCAAAGCTCACCGCTTCTTACGGCAAGATACAGGTTCTGTGGGAAGTTTCAATTGAGGTGCGCAGGTCTT
>JAKBSX010000587.1 GCA_021844725.1 Actinomycetes bacterium
TTAACAGAACCTTGGGTCGCACTTGATAATGTCAGTCTCTCGGTTACAGCTGGGGAATTTATTAGTTTGGTGGGACCGAGTGGATGCGGTAAAACTACGCTTTTGCGGATTATTGACGGTCTAGAGCAGGCTGATGCAGGTGAATGTTTGCTCGAAGGAGTTCCACTATCGGGAATTTCCAGGGATATGGCCTATGTTTTTCAAGACATCAATCTTCTTCCTTGGCGAAGTGTGCTTGGAAATGTCGCCCTAGGTCTTGAGGCTCGAAATATTGGAAAGAACGAACGACATAATAGGGTTATGGAAGTACTAGAAATGGTGGGTTTGTCGTCATTCTCCGCTGCGCCGCCTTATACATTGTCGGGAGGAATGCAGCAGAGAGTTGGCGTTGCCCGGGCATTGGCAGTGCGACCCAAGGTTCTGTTAATGGATGAGCCCTTTGGGCAATTAGACAATTTTACCCGCGAGGCGTTGCAAGTCGAAATTGCTAATTTGTGGGAGAAGTTAGGTACGACAATTGTATTTGTAACACACGACGTGGATGAAGCCATTTTTTTATCAGATCGTATTGCTTTGTTCCGGCCGGCTCCTGGGAGGATAACAAAAGTGGTTGATGTCGACCTCCCAAGGCCTAGAACCGACTATGACGTGAGAGCTAATCCGAAAGCAATCGAGTTAAGAGCACAGATTGTATCACATCTGCGCGAAGGTGATAATTCATGAAGGCGTTAAAGTCCCGTGCTATCTCATCAGGGACCGGAATAGAGCAAGCAAGGCAGAAGCTGCCTAATGTTGAACGAACCTGGTATGGAATTGTATCTCCGTTGATCGTAATTGCAATAATCGCAATTGCGTGGGAGTTTGCCTCGTTGAACGTTAGCCCGATTTTAATTCCTTCCCCACAGAGGGTGGGTTCTGATTTTATAAAGCTACTTGGTTTGAAGTCCACGAGAGTCGCTTTTTTAATTTCTATTCGTGAGCTTTACATTGGTTTGACCATTGGCGTAGTTGCCGGAATTTTGCTCGGAATGTTGATAGGTAGGTATCGTGTCGCCGAAGGAATACTAGGTCCTTTCATTAATAGCGCAAATGCAACACCCTTGAATATATTGATTCCGTTACTAATCGTTTGGGTGGGAATCTCTACGAATGCAAGAATACTTTTTATAATTTTGATTACTTTTTTTCCAGTACTTCTGAATACCGCAGGTGGCCTTCGCAATGTAGGTCGTGGTTACGTGGAAGTGGGAATGACGATGGGGCTCAACGAAAAGCAATTGCTGCGTAAGGTTATACTTCCGGCAGCTATTCCATATATTATTGCGGGACTGCGGATTGGGGTGGCCCTAGCGGTAATAGGCATGATATTGGGCGAGATGGAGATAAGCAATGTAGGACTTGGCTACCTTTTGAGTTTTTATGGACAGGGTTTTCAGACGGGAATGCTTATCGGCTTAGTTTTCATTGCCGCTTTAATTGGTGTGATTAACGTAATGATTGTAAGAGGTATTCAGCGAGTGTGGTTTAAATGGACGATTGTTGGTAAATAAGTCTGGCAATACCTGAACATACTTGCGATATAGTGAACCGCCATGGAAAAGACCGTTATGCCGACTGCAGGATTATGGCGAATCCGCCCGCAGGGTCGGATATCTGGGATAGTCAAAGAATTGTTGGCAGGAAATTGATGGGCATAATAACAGATTATGCGTAAGACTCACCGGTGGATGTATCGAGGGGGAGTCTCATTGTGAATGATGTATCACACGTTCGGGTGAACGGGCCCTTGAAATCTTTCGCACTCGCATTTCGAAGGGAATTTGCTTTTCAAGGGTTCACACCAGGTTCCTCAGCGCAGCAGTTGAAGTCGTTGGAGTGTTTTAACCGATGGCTTTCCGACTGACACCTTGACGTGTAAAGGGTCACACCTGAATAGATAGAACAGTTCGTCAGCGCAAGACATGTAGGAGGTTATCGCGGCAGGAATTCACCTCAAGCCCCCGGGTACCACTGCCCGATTATTTGTGCAGCCTCGCCGTACTGGCCCAGGTTTTGGAATCCAAACAACCCTTACCTACTCAGTTGCTGTAGAGATCAATAATTAGGGTACTGGACCTGAGCACCTGTCTCCTTTTGCCGTTTCAATGGATCCGTTACTCCCAAGAACTCATAGATCTTTTTCTGAGTGTGATCTTGGGGTAGACGAGATTCTAAGGTGATGTATTGGCTATTCCAAGGTGTTAAATTTGGTATTTATCTTTTGTTTGTATCAAATGTTTTAGGTTTGCGTAGATTGAAAGCGGATGCAAGCTGTGATCGGTTCAGCCTATGTAGCTCACTATAATAGTACAGATGGTGCAGCACAGCTGCAGCCATCATTTCCGGAGAAGCTGAGGGTTGTGACTATCGATTTCAGTAGAAATGACCTCATTTCGGAACTGTCTTTTCTCCTGATTAACCTGGTTTGCTGGCAATGATTCTGTTGTGGGTATACGAATAAGTTGCCTTGATGCGCCCTATATTTTAGTGTTGCCCGAACCAATTAGGCGATGTCAGCTTGAAAAAACTAAAGGTTATACCTAAGCTCATAGCTGTGGAGAAAATGGGATCGGGCTATACTCCGCAGAGGTTTTCCGGGGATCAGTACATGTTGCAGGGGGGAAATTGTGGGATTTGGTGCGGACCTTACATTGTTCGAAGCGAGTGATGATGATTTAAGGAATGCGCTCAAAAGTGCAGAGCTTCCAACTCTTCTTCCGAGCCTGGCTTATATTACTGGCGACCTGTCACTGCTGGATCCTGATTTGCGTCCCCCGATCGTTCCAGTTGCGATTGGCAGGCCTGCTCAGGGGGGCTTGTCGGCTGAGCAACAGGAGGGGATTAGAGAACTGGCGTTGCAGGTTCTCCAGAAATTGCGCGGCGATGGATTTATACCCACTCCAGAAGGGGATGAACGCAGCGTTCTTGCGATCATGGAATATCTGACAGGAGATATTCCAGAGGATTATGCCGCACTCCTGAAAAGCGAACTGGGCTTGCCTCAGCAAAAAGTCATTAAGCCGGTGCTCCAAGAGAAGGCTAAAGAGAGTTTTA
>JAKBSX010000588.1 GCA_021844725.1 Actinomycetes bacterium
TAGATTGCGGCTGCAAAAGGCAGGAATTCGTAGCGGCAATGCAGAAAACGAATGAGCGGGCTAACCTACTGCACCGGAAACTGAATTGTTCAATGGACTCCTAGGGTGCCCAAAGATTCAATAGCATTATACTTTGTTATGGGCGGCGTAAGGAAATGTCTCTGGCTAAGTCAAATCTCGCAGGTTGTATTTTTGCTGATCTGTCTTATCATCATGCCAAAGGTGCTCACTAGCGGAGGTGGTGCAAGCGATTTTGGGGACCATGTAACCACGATCGTACCCTATATACTCGGCTTCGCCTTATGTGCATTATTCCTTTGGTTGGCAGCAGCCAAACTACTTACAATCAATAACGACCTTCGGGCAAAGGCGTTCCTTTTACTGGTTCTAGCTGCGCTAGAACTGCTGGTACTTATCAGCACTTTCCCTAGGCGAATTAACTCAACCTATTCCGAGATTCATAATTATCTAGGAATAGCCTTGTATGTTTATCAATTTGCAGTGTCGATTTGGCTAGTGAAAATACGAAATAGATACTGGACAGTGTTATTTCTTTTAGTCCAATCCGCAGGATCTATAATCGGGCTGCTATCACTCTTGGGTGTTATTCATTTTTTGTTCATTGGCCAAGCTATTGGAGCCATTGGCTTCGGCCTGCTATTCGTAACAGTCATGCCAGATGCTGTTGTGGCGCCGACTATTTGCCACTGAAACCACCTGCTTCTGCCCGCCCGGAGCCTTCCCAGAGAAATTGAACTTCCAATTAGCCGAGTAATGAAACGACCTTGGGTGATAAATGGCTCTAATAGTTATCTGGGGGAAGTTGTGACGGGCTGGTTAAGAATCTGACGTTGGGGAAAAATTGGCCGGATAGTCCATCAGCTCTGACCGTGGAGTGGAATGTCCGTGCTCCGATCGAGAGGTACAAGGAACGGTTGTGGACCTGAAGCTGTTAAAACAACCCCCAATCAAGTGTTCAAGGAGTACTGGGACCAATCGGGACTGGGATTGGGGTGGGGTTAAATCGATATCGCGGAATCAATTATCCAACGTTTGGAGATTTTTTGAACTGGTGTTCAAGTAAGATTCACGCTATGACCTTCTCTAGTCAACCACGGTTCAGCATAGTGATCCCGGCGCTGAACGAGGCGAATTACTTAGCCACCACGCTCGCTTCGCTCGCTTGCCAGGACTTTTCAGGCGATTATGAGGTGATAGTGGTGGATAACAACAGCACAGACAACACTGCCTCTATCGCTGAAGCACATGGTGTCCGAGTCGTGTCAGAACCACGTCCGGGGATATGCCGGGCTCGGCAAACCGGGACGGAAAACAGTCGAGGGGAGATTGTAGTTTCGACTGATGCTGACACTACCTTCCCAACGTCATGGTTGTCCAGTATCGACAAGGCCTTCTCGGGGGATCCCTCTTGTGTCGCTGTTGCCGGTCCCTGCAGGTTCTCAAATGCCCCTTGGTGGGGAACCATCTATTGCAGTGTTCTCTTCAATGTGGTGTACTTTATTGCCCTCGTGACGGGTCGGGTACTCTACGTCACTGCCACGAATATTTCGTTCAAAAGGGCAGTCTGGGATGGCTACGACACAAGGCTGACCCAGGGTGGTGACGAACTTGATCTGCTTAGACGCTTGCGTCATCGAGGAAAGGTGATCTTCTTACGAGACAACCCGACTATGACCTCAGCTCGACGCATTCAGAGGGGGTTTGTCTACAACCTCTTCGTCACTTTCTTCTATTATTACGCCCTTGCATACCTCTTGAACCGCCTCTTCCGTCGTACGCTGATGCATACAGCACCTGTGTTTCGCACCGAGAAGAAGTCTCCACGTCCCTATCTGAAGTTTTGGCGGGGTGCTTACGGTGCTGGAATGTGGGGGATCTGTATCCTTTTAGCTATCTTTGTGACACCGCTAGGAAGAGATCTTGTGGAAGGTCTCGAAGCCACAGCCAATGTCCTAGAGCGTGTACCGTTCCTAGTCGTCCGATGATTCTCGTGGCTGCTGGAGGAATATTAGTTGCAGGGTTGGGCCTCGCGTACTGGATTGTCATGTCACCATATTCGCAATTGTTTGGCGACTTTCCCTACAAGGGTGTGACATCCGAGAAGGTTGTGGCATTGACTTTTGACGATGGTCCCAATGAGCCGTTCACCTCGGAGATCGCAGATTTCTTACGCACACGAGCAGTTACGGCTACATTTTTCCAGGTGGGGCGTTGCGTCGACCGGAACCCAGAAGTTACGGAGCGTTCGGCCAGATGAAGGCCATCTCATCGGAAGTCATTCTTACTCCCACCGATTCCTACACTGCCTCCGTTGGTCTGCCCAGAAGGAAGACATTGCGAAAGGCCAGCAGACACTGACGACACTACTGGGTCGGCGACCGGCGCTGTTCCGCCCACCCTGGTTGTTTCGGCATCCCTCGATGCTTCAGACCTTGAGGGCCCAAGGTCTTGAACCAATATCGGGAGAGTTCGGACATGTGCTCGAAGTGTTTCAACCCAGTCCCGGAAGGATCGCCCGCCGGGCCCTGGCAAAGGTGCGACCGGGTTCAATTCTGATCTTCCATGATGGCTTCGACGCTCGAACCGGCTCCCGAGGCCAGACCGTCGAAGCGGTGAAGCTGATTGTAGATCATCTACTCAGAGACGGCTTTAGGTTTGCGACGATTGATGAACTCCTCGGAATCCCTGGCTATCACTCACTCGGAAAGAGTGAGCTATAGGGGTTCTAGCTCACTCTTAACGGCCTGGATTGCTTTGCGATACGTTTTCTAACGCGACGCAAGAAGTGGTGTTGCTTGGTCGGGCACTGACCATACTGAGTCATGTCCCCAAACAGGATGTGAGAGTAGCGCCTTATCCGGTTTTCTCCTCAGTTTGAGTCCGCATGTGGCTCCTCCCCGTTTCCGGGTTGACCAACCTATCCTCACGAAGCCCGAGACCTTTTTAGCCTCAAAACACCGAACCTAACCGCATAGAAAGAGCCAACTATTAAGAAATAGTGCCCTCTGAGCTGGTAGAATGGTTGTTGATAAAACAGTGCAAACCGACCAACAAAAGGGCAGTAATTGT
>JAKBSX010000589.1 GCA_021844725.1 Actinomycetes bacterium
CTGGTCATGAGAGGGCTCTTGGTAGCGAGAATTTGATCCCTGCGAGATCCTGATGTTACTTGTCCGCGGGACCGTAATGGTTGCATACATGTTAAGCAGCGAATGCCAAATGGTTCATTGGAAGGAGAAACAAATGGAGATCGGTTGCCGCTTCTGTGAAGCCACAGTCGCACACTATGACGACAGTTGCCCCTGTGGGACTACGTACCAGGGGTTTGATAGCCAACCCTTTTACCCTCATCAACGGTTACAAGCCGTCGATGATAGATCAAATCACAGAACGTGATCACAGTTCAATCCATGAGGAGGAGTGTGAATTCGTCTTCAGCCCTGGCGTGGAGTTCAGTGTAAACCTCGAAAAAGACTTTGATCAGGGGAAAGTTGTGATCAGACTTCGCATAACCCATGAGAAAGTCGAAAGTGCACTTTGTCCGGCGCACAGCGTAGAACTTTAGGAATCGTCGGAGAAATTTCACTGTCAGGCCAAATCAGATGATGGAACCCCGTGTCGGGTGGAAGTCTCACGGAGATACCGCAGCCATGAGGTCACCAGAGCAGAGCTTGCTGAACTTATGGGTGGCCTACCACTTCTATGGGAACTCGAAACAAAGGACGGCTCCGGCACTTATGCGGTGCTTGGGCACTGGGACTGGGACAATAGTCGCCTCGTGATCGAACCACTGGAAAATGGGCACTAGTGCAAAAAGCAAACATCCCCGAGACGATCCCGTGTCAATTTAGGGTATACCCCAAACCGACGTCTGAAATGGATATGAATTTGTGTCGGGATAGGGTCCATTTTCCCATTTTCTTACACCGCAACATGAGGGTCTTGACCCTAAAGCGACAATTTGGAGATTGGAGAGACTTCAGTGACCGGTCAACGCGTTGGCTATGTGCGCGTAAGCACTTTGGACCAGAATCCCGAACGTCAACTGGACCAGGTGAGCTTGGACTGGATCTTTACTGACAAAGCTTCCGGCAAAGATACTTCTCGTCCTCAACTTGCAGAGCTGCTTGCCTTTGTACGCGAAGGAGATACCGTGGTAGCCCATTCAATGGATCGTCTGGCGAGAAATCTCGATGATTTGAGAAAGTTGGTGCAACAGCTCACTCAACGAGGTGTTCGTGTCGAGTTCTTGAAGGAATCCTTGACCTTCACTGGTGAAGACTCGCCAATGTCACAGCTCTTGCTCTCAGCTATGGGAGCCTTTGCCGAACTTGAACGGGCACTGATTCGCGAACGCCAAAGAAAAGGAATCGCTCTGGCAAAAAGTCGAGGGGTCTATAGAGGACGCGCCAAGACCCTGTGCAACGACGAGACAACAAAGTTGAGACAAAGAGCGGAGGCTGGGGAACCAAAGGCGATGCTGGCAAGAGAGTTTGGCATCAGTCGCGACACATTGTACAGGTACCTCAAGCCAGGGCAATTGGATCAGAGAGTTTGAGCCAGGTTCTAAAGGTTGGCACAGAGGGCCGTCGAAACGAGGGTGGGCAATCAATCTGACTATGCAGATGTAGTTTTATAAAGCAGATAGATGAATTTGTTCGAGATAGCCCAGCCGCAACGCATGCTCAACGTGATGCACAAGCTGGAGGTAGGTCGGGACACCCGAGCCGGGGTCCAGTCGGAACTCGATCGGAGATCCCTGTGAAACTGCGCCCACCGAGCGATCGCTTTCCGCGCCAGGCAAAGTGCCACCAGCTCCTCCATCAGCGCGGCTGTTATCTTTATCTAGTGTCATATGACAATGATATAGCACGACGGGTACAGCTTCAACCACTTCCGGTTTATATTGACACCCAGCCCGCTTCGGTATCTGAGCAAGACGGATTTGCGGATCCTGCCAGCTTCCAGTGCAGCCACAGACGGACCGAGGCCCATGAAGCCATCTGCATGCTGGCGCATTATGTTATGAGGATGCTCAAGTGTCACGTAAAATAACTGGGGTGAACCCCATATGCGGCACTTGAGGAGGTCTATCCCACCACGGAAACTTTTCGTCCTTTGACTGACGCATACGCAGAATCTAAAGTTCTTGGATTCAAGGTCTTTGGCATTGCTGTCGCGGTGATTGCCGTCACTGTTTAATATGGCGGCCTTGCTAGTTTGTTTCGGTTATTTCACGATTAGATCTATGGTCTGTGTTACCGAGCCTTGATCATTTCGTGCGGTTATCGTGACCTTGTAGTTGCCTTGGCTGCCTGTGGATGGAGTTCCCCTTATTTCTCCCTTGCCTGAAAAAGCTGGAACGTGGAATGTGACACCTGGAGGAAAGGTTCCAGACACAAGCAATTCAGGAGGCGGTTTGCCTTCAGATACAAAGTCGGCAAAAACGGGCTGTCCTACAGTGAGATTGAAATGGTCAGGACTCAATATGACCGGCTTTGGTTCAGTATATAGACTGATAGTGGCCTCGACGGATCCTTGACCAATCGGGGCTAGTTCACGGGAAATATTCGTTGCAGCCGCGAAGTTCCAAGTGCGGCCTCCGGCTCCTCCTCCCCCAGCTCCTCCAAACTGTCCCGCGGCACCGCCGTTGCCACCGTAGCATCCACCGCCACCACCTCCACCGCCTCCGTTGAAAAGAGCGGTGCCCGATGGTTGACCGGGACCTCCATTCATTGCCGACGTGTTAGCTCCTGTTTCTGGACAGTTGCCGCCTACGGAACCTCCAGTAGCGCTTCGGGCGGATTGTCCCGGTTGGTTAGCGGCTCCTCCGCTTGGCCCGTCGTATTCGTAACTTCCTGGACCGCCACCACCTCCACCGCCACCCGCGATCAATAGCCACTGACCGGTAGTAACGTTCAATACTCCGCTACCACCTCCTCCATAGCCTCCATAGCCACCTTGATTTGGGGTTCCGCTTCCCCCTGCTCCTCCCGACATCGGGACTGGCTGCCCTTTGGGACTCGATCCTCCTGTAACCCCTGGGATCAATTCAATTTGATCGCCCACTCTAATTCCATGACCCATGGTCACTGTGGCAGAGATCTGACCGCCTGCGCCTGGTGAGCCGCCGTGTACATTTGGAGAGCCATTTTGTCCGCTCTGACCCGAAGCTCCGAGCAGTGTGAAGGTAATTTGA
>JAKBSX010000018.1 GCA_021844725.1 Actinomycetes bacterium
GCACATATGCAACGAAAGCCGAACCATCAACAGTAAGGTCCGAAATATATTTTGCACTCCCGGTCAATAACTCTTTATCTTCTAAACGAAGCTCACGCCTGCCAATTACTGTCATGAAACCCCCCCAAGCTACTGAGTATTGCCCCACAATTAGCACATAAATCGTTACTTGTCTCCGCACTTCAACCCAATCGAAAACTGTCCCGATCTATAGCACAGTCCACCTGGTCGCACTAACCCCCATTTGCGTACAAGTATCGGCTGCCAAAACGAGAATTCGATCCGCCACGACTGCTGCTACCTTTGGCTACTAACTTAAATATTCGCTAATTCTGTAACCCAAAGCAATAACCAGTGCTGGGCAACTCGCGGCTCAGCGCACACTGAAAACCGAATCAAAATACTACAAATACAAAACGGGAGCCAACACAACACCGGCTCCCGTTTCAAATAATCAAAATCATTTGGCTAACTTATCAGCTAATACGCTTCCGCTGGAAGAATCCCCAAGCACAAACCGCTGCAAACACACCTATCGGAATGGCAAAGGTCAATACTCCACCAGCCGGAGTATTAGACACTAACGTTGCTATCATTTCAACAAACCTCCTAAACCACAAACATTGTGCGTTATAAAACTTTCATTTGGGACTGCCCTAAGACAGTCCCAACATAATGTCACTTTCTAAATTACATAAAATATGATGAAGAAAATGACCGAAATCAGCACCATGAAGTTCCAGAAATAGTTGAATGCATCAACGCTAGCTCTGAAATTCTCAGCCATGGGAAGCTTCGAAAGCCCAGCACCACCATCTTGTGCTAAAGCTTTTCTGGCCCGGATAGACCTTGCTACCAAAGTCTCTAACCAGTACATGGACAGGAACATTACCCCTGAGTAAACAGGAACAAATGCAATGTACACACCGGCGTATCCGGATGCCCCTGGCAAAAAGTTCAGTCTGGTTAATTCCCAGACCTGCAGCCCTATAGCCAACAGTCCGAGAAGTAACGAAATCACTGAACCAACCTGCCAGTCGAAAGAGTAACCCTTCTTCATACGCCATGTGGAGTAGTTAGAAATAAATGCACTAACCACTACCAGCCCAAGGATAACCGAGCCAACCAAAGTTGAGGCGGTTACGCCGTGAGGATCAAACAAACCATGGCTATCAAGTGACTTGAGATAGAAAAACGCAAATGCTATCCCTGCAAAGAGCATGGTCGTCGAACCGATTATCAGGCGGGAAGCGGTCCAAATGGCGCCCAGCCCCATATCGTGATGCAACTGCTCTTCGTCAATCACGGGTCGATTTTCAGTTATCTCACTCATGAAGCACCTCCAACTGATGCAGGAGCAGTAACATCTCCGTTAGTTCCCCACTCCACCATCGGAATAGCGTTCGGGTCACCATACTCGTATGGACCAGACTGGATAACCGGAATTGTGTCAAAGTTATGAGGCAGCGGAGGCATAGCACCCTGCCATTCCAAACCTCTTGAGTGCCAAGGGTTTTTCGGCGAAGGCTTGCGTACCACAGCCAGCTGCCAGACAAATGTGACAACAAAGAAGGTCAAAGACAGTCCCAGCAAGTAGGCACTGATTGAAACCCAGTCATTCAACGTCTGAAGCCTATGGGCATACTCGAAAACTCGACGAGGCTGTCCAAGTAATCCAATTGCGAAAAGTGGAAGGAACGTTGAGTTGAAAGTTATGAACATTGTCCAGAAGTGGATCTTTCCTAACTTCGATGAGAGCTGAATTCCGGTAATTAAGGGGGTCCAATAATAAATGGCACCAAATACTGCGAATATCAAAGCACCCATGATGGTGTAGTGGAAGTGGGCCATAACGAAAAAACTACCGTGAATAGTCACGTCAGCAGGAACGTCTGACAGGTACACACCCGAAAGCCCACCAAACAAGAAGTTGAAGAACAATCCCGCAACAAACAGCATCGGGACGTCAAATTTGATCCTTGCCTTCCAAAGAGTTCCCATTCCAACCAAGTACAAGAAACCAGTAGGAATTGAAATCAACTCTGTTGTAAGCATGAACATTGGACGCATGTCTGGGTTCATACCGCTCTGGAAAAGGTGGTGCTGCCATACAAAGAAGGAAAGTACCGAGACTCCGATCATCCCGGCAGCAGAAGTCTTGTAACCGAAAAGCGGCTTGCGGCAAAAGACTGGTGCCAGTTCGGAAACAATTCCGAACCCTGGAACCGCCAGAAGGTAAACCTCCGGATGGCCAAAGAACCAGAAAAGGTTCTCCCACAGGAACGGACTACCACCGTGAGCTCCATAAAGAAGTGAAGTCTGAGCAGTTCGATCGAGAGCCATGACATACAAGCCGTCGATCAGTACTGGCACAGCCAAAACCATCATGAACGCAGTGGCCATCAGTGACCATACCAAGATAGGCAATCTACTCCAGCGCATACCAGGTGCTCTGTAGTTGATTATGGTGGCAATCATGTTCGTGGATGCACAAATCATTGAAAAGCCCATCAGGGCAAAGGCCATGATATAGGAGTCTTGCCCAACCCCCTGTTGGATTGAAAGCGGGGCATATCCAGTCCAACCTGACTGGAATCCACCCATCCATAGGGCTGAAAGCAAAATTACAAATGAAGCTGGAGTGAACCAGAAAGAAGCTGCCTCAAGGCGAGGAAATGCGACCCTCTTGGCACCAATCATCAGCGGAATCAGGTAGTTACCGAAAGGACCCATGACGACTGATGTCATCATCATCATCATCAGAGTTCCGTGTTCGCTAACAACTTCCAAATAAATATCCGGACTGAAAATATGGTTTGTCGGCGACAACAACTCGGTACGAATGGCAAGCGCCAACAGGCCAGCCACAAAAAAGTAAGTCAGCATACCGAAAAGGTACTGAACACCTACAACCTTGTGATCCAAGGTGAAGCGGAAATACTTTCCTACACCCTTTTCGTAACTTGGTTCATCGCCAGCTGGCTCACAACCAAAAATCTTCTTAATCGGGTAGTTAAGGGCACCAAGGCCTGCAAACCAGCCAACGGTACCAAACAGATATCCAAGGATTACGGCAATGTCGTTCTGACCCGACCCTTGAACTTGCTGGTATCCGCTGGCGATCGCATTGCCTGCCCAGTGGCCGAATAGGTATCCAATCGCCCCGGCTATAAGTGCAGTAAGTGCATTCAGCCGGAAACCTTTACCCCTAGACGTACCATTGGCAGGGCTATCGCCTGGCCGCCCAACTCCCGTTGGAGCGGACATATCAATTGCCATAAAAGTATCCTCCACTCTTTTGAGAGCAAACCCTCAAAAGACAGATCGAAAGACCTCTAGTGTAAGAAGCCATTTTTACAAGTTTCCATTCGGATCACCAGGTGGGTAATAGCCGCCACCTGCGCCGGTGTAAGAAGGAGTGTAAGTCGTTGCATACTTGGGAAGCAACTTGGTCACAGCAGCATTCTGCTTCTCCAAATTGGTAGCCCAGGTATTGAACTGAGACGGTGTAACCACAGTGCCGTAGTTGTACATAGCACCGTGCCATACACCACAAAGCTCGTCACAACGAACTGTAAACCTGCCGAGTTGATCCGGCTTTGCATAAGCGACGTTGTTGACATCCGGGTTAGCGTCTGCCTTAACACCAAGCTGATAAGCCCAGAAATCATGAATAACATCAAGAGAAGTCACATTGAACTGAATCTGAGTGTTATTCGGAAGCTCCAGTGAAGTGGTCTCCATGCCCCCATACTGCGGGAAACGATAGGTAAATCTCCACTGCTGAGCAATGACCTGAACCTGGAGCATGTGGTGCGAAGCTGGCTTCCAAATTGGACTTGGTCCCTCTCCACCACCTGCGCCCGCTGGTGCAATAAGTTCGTAGGTGCCAAAAACCGCCAGAGAAAGAACTGTAGCTGATGTGATGAAATACCACCAGCCCTGTACCTTGCGGTTTCCCTTAAGGTACATTCCATCGCCGTCAGCCCAGCTTTCACCCTTCTTGAGCCGCCACGTGATCGTGGCGTATCCCATGTAGATCCAGACGAAAAGCAAAACAGGAGTTGCAACTGTCGAAAGAACCTTGATGTCAAACTGCTGACCTCTTGCCTGGTTTGTCATTGTACCAGGAGGAAGATGAGGCCCAAGAACAAAATAGATCAGCGATGATCCAATTATCGAAGCCACTAGCCAGATTATAAAAATCCTGGTTCCGTGCTTTCGAGTATCACCTGATATCTTTGGAGATACACCGGCCATCAGGCATTCACCACCTTTAAGAATCCAGCCATATACCCCACAGTTGTCATAGGACCGCCATTACCCATGAGGTAACCTAGGCCGCAAGGAATGAAGCACTGCCAGCGAAAGGTACCGGTATTTCCAGTAGTAAAACTGAACTTGGTGGTAACGTGAGCTTCGCTCAGATTACAAGGACCGGTAGTACAGAAGTTCTTTTCTTTTCCTGAAACGCCATAAAAGGGAACAACAATTCCCAATGACGGGACGGCAAACGTGTGAGCAATTCCATTACCCTTGTTAGGGTTGACCAACGACACGGTTTTCCCGTTGATGTTGACGGTGCCACCAGTGGTCCCCTGGATCTTGCCCCACAAAGGATTTCGAAGCGCTCCACCGGAATCGTACTCATACACTGTTACGTTCACTTTGGTATGCGCTGGTACCTGGAGGAGCGTTGTCTGCTTCCATTTTCCAGCGGCGTCTTGAGCCCAGTATCCAACCCAATTCGGATGCGGTCCGACACCAACCGCGCCGTCAGTTTGAAGTACTAGGTTTACCGAACCAGGATGAGTAGAAGACGGTGTCGCCGCAACTGTCGGTGGCCTACTGCGAAGATATCCAAAAATACCAAACAGAATCAAACTGATCCCGATGGCAAAGGATACCAACACGGCAGCCACCCGTGCTCCTTTCGACAATTTAACCCCCTTCGATAGTAAATCAACTATCTAGTTATTTATCTTGGTTATCTATCTATCTTGCTTGGTCGTAAAAGTCAGGAAATAAAAACTTCCTGTGCAAATACTTGGAAAATACCATAGTTCATAAAATTGCAAATTGGTTGACTTTTTACGGTTTCTTTTGAACAAATAACCAATTTGTAACTCCCCCACAAAAAATCTACAAAACTAGCACCAATGCTGCACTTTTACGATATCATTAACTGGAATACCTGATCCCAGGTTTTTAGGATCTCTCTCAGATGCATCATGCATCTATCTTGGATAGCCCCAATATGCCACCTAGAGATTTTTTGGCATCTCTAGCAAGATGTTAGAGCCGCCGTCATGAGAATGCAATCGATTTTTTTGCCACCACGGTCGGTGCCAAAAGATTGCGTTAGATAAACCGGCTGACAGCCACAAATTCGAATCTCTGCCGCTTCCGATCAATTTTTTACTATCTTGGCAATACCCTGCTTAAGCGTAGACAGCGAAATCTGCCCTGCGATATAGTCGACCACCACACCTTTTGAATTTATAAACAAAGTGGTTGGAAGACCGATGAGATGAAATGGCTGAACCAGGCTGCCGGATCCGTCAAATCCAGTCGGGTAGGTAACTCCTGCCGATTTCAGGAGCGCTTGGGCCGGACCCCTAGTATCATTTTCGTCCACCCCAATAAACTGGACTTTACCCGCATCCATCTTTGACAGACTGGCAAATTCAGGAAGCTCAGTTTTGCACGGCACACACCAGGAGGCAAAGAAATTGAGAACTAGCGGATGACCTATGTAGCTTTTCAAAGACAACTTTTGTGATGCGGTAGCCACTGTGGTTAACGAAAACCCTGGAACTACTTTACCAACCAACGGGCCGCCATTCTGGACACCAGTGTATTTGGTTGAGACAGACGATGATCCTGAGGACACGCTGCTGGTAGTCAAAGATACTGCCACCGCGTATATAACGAGAATTACAACCGTTGCAATCAGACCGAAATATATGATCCTCCGTGGATTTGGTCTTTGCCCGGTCGATTGGTCATTAGTAGTGTCTGACAAGAATATCTATCCCCATAGCCAAAAATAAAAGTGTCAAATAGGTAATCGAATAGCTAAATACCCTCATCGCCACTTTGGGTGAACAGTTTCTGTAAAGAACTACCGTGTACCCAAAAAAACCGGCTCCGAGAACTATTGCGGAGAGAGTGTAAATAATACCTAGATGAGCAACCGGTGCCAGCACCAGCGTGCATGCCCACAAAATTACGGTGTAAATGACTATCTCGCGAGCTGTTCGCTTCGCCGTGGCCACTGAAGGCAGCATCGGCACATTTGCACTGGCATAATCCTCCTTATACCTAAACGCAAGCGCCCAGAAATGCGGAGGAGTCCAAAGAAAAATAATCAGGAACATGATTATTGGCGTCCAGGATACCGAATTTGTGACTGCCGCCCAGCCTACTAAAACTGGAGCTGCCCCGGCGGCGCCACCTATCACGATATTTTGAGTAGAAGACCTCTTAAGCCACAAAGTGTAAACAAAAATGTAAAACAAAGCAGCAGCCAGTGCAAACATAGCGCTCAACAGATTTACAAAAACCGCAAGAACTACAAATGCCAGCACCTCAATAGAAATCGCAAAAACAAGAGCGGCTGTTGGAGAAATCTCACCAGTGACAAGAGGCCTTTTCTGCGTCCTCTTCATAATCGCGTCAATGTCCCGGTCAACCCACATGTTGACTGCGTTGGCCCCCCCGGCTGAAAGTGTTCCGCCGATCAGGGTAACGAGGATCAAGCCGATATTCGGAATACCTTGTTTGGCCACGATCATTGCCGGTACCGTGGTTATAAGAAGCAACTCAATAATTCGCGGCTTCATCAGAGCGATGTAGCCTTTGATTACCCGCATTGTGTCTTTATCTGATTGTCTTGCTGTTCCTACAAATAAATTCATTTGGCCCTAACACTTGTGATGATCGATCAACATTACCCGAACACTGAAGTAAGAAGCGCCTAAAATCTCCCGAAATTGCACTATAAAATTAACGTTCGGCGCTCAGTGGCCTCAAAATCCCATCAAAAAGTATGGATCCCGTCTTTTTGAAACTCAGCGAGAAAGGCTCTTGGCTAGGATCATACTCGAACGCATTTAGTGTCACTGTCGGCAAGCTTATTACTTTTGGGGAATCTAACATGAACCACAGCTCCAGAATTTCTCAATTGAGATCTATGCTGGATGAATCCTCCGGCGAGATCCTGATAGTGTCAAATCTGACAAATATACGTTATTTGACCGGATTCACCGGATCAGCTGGACTGCTGATAGTCAGCTCCAATCGACACAACTCGGCAGTTCCAGCTCTGCTTCTTACAGACGGACGCTATCAAGAACAGTCTGCCCGTGAGACGAAAGAGTGCCAACAGTTTCTAGATATTTTCATTGGCTCGCCCGAACGTCAAATCGAATCGGCTGTGAAATTCATCGGAAGTAGCACTAAAACAATGATCGACCCCTACACCACGACGGTTGCTCAATTCAATAAATGGACTGACAGCCTTGGCAATCGGCCTCTCGAATCGGAAGTAGGGATTGAGACCTTGCGGAGGATCAAAGATAGTGATGAAATTGAACTGATTCGCAAGGCCAGTCGCATCGCTGACAAAGCCTTAATAGAAACCCTTCCTCAACTTCTTCATTCACCTACCGAAGTAGAATTTGCAGCTGAACTAGATTACAACATGAGAAAGCTGGGAGCGGAAGGTCCGTCGTTCGAGACCATTGTCGCATCGGGTGAAAACTCTGCTATGCCCCACGCTAGGCCAACTCTGAAAACCATCCGGGAAGGCGAGGTGGTGGTAATTGATTTTGGTGCAACAGTGGAGGGATATCACTCCGATTGCACAAGAACTTACTATCTTGCAAGCCAAGCTCCCGCAGAATTTGATAGGGCATACAATGCCGTTTCCGAAGCGCAGCATCTGGGGTGTCAGGCCGCAGCCAAGGAAGTGGAAATTTCCCGAATTGACAAAACTTGCCGGGAGACTCTGGACTCCTACGGGATGCTCGAGTTATTCACCCATGGAACCGGTCACGGAGTAGGTCTTGAAATACACGAATTACCATGGGTTTCCTCTGGAAATTCTATTCCGCTCGAACAGGGCGATGTCATCACCGTGGAACCCGGTGTATACCTGGAAGGAAAATTCGGAATTCGAATAGAAGATACACTGGCAATCAATCAGGACTCCTTTGAACAGCTGACACAGATAGCCAAGTCACCTTATCTCGCATAAAATTCAATCCGATAGAGCAAACAAGGTGCTAGTCCACCCGAGCAAGCCCGAAGTCGGTAGAATGATATCCTGATCCGCAAAAGTTGTAATTATCTCAGTTTTAGAAGGGCAATATGGCTATTTCCACCTCCACTAACGACTTGAAGAACGGTATGACGCTGGATCTGCCTGACGGACTTTTTACTGTTGTCGAATTTCAACATGTGAAACCCGGTAAAGGTGGCGCGTTCGTCAGAACCAAACTCAAAAATATGAGAACTGGTGCTGTCCTTGAGCGAACCTACAGGGCAGATGAAAAACTCGACCAGGCGATAATTGAAAAACGGGAGATGCAGTTTCTCTACCGAGACGGTTCCGAGTATGTGTTCATGGACAATACCTCCTACGAACAATTGCAGATCTCTCAAAATGCGCTTGGATCTTCTGCAAACTTCCTAAAGGAAGGAGACTCGGCAACCATTTCCCAATATGAAAACGAAGTAGTTAGCGTTGAACTGCCAGCCGCTGTCGAACTTACAGTTTCCGAAACAGAGCCAGGTGTCCAAGGTGACAGAGTGTCCGGAGCCAGAAAACCGGCTACCGTAGAAACTGGGCTGGTATTACAGGTTCCATTGTTTATCGAACCAGGGGAAAAGATTAAAGTCGATACCCGAACCGGAGAATACATAACACGTGCCTGAACATACTAAAGGTGACGAGGTAAAAAGACTTGAAGATCCTCAGCAGGAAATCAAAAGTGCCCAAGACTGGATAGTCCCGCTGGCCTCTCGAAGAGAGGGCAGAGAAAGAGTTATTTCTCTACTGTATGAGATGGAAATGAAATCCTGCAGCCCCACTGAGCTTCTCGGTGAACTGACCCTAAATCCGGATAACTTCGTTTTGGAACGGTTTATGGGGATATGTTCCAAAAGAGAGCAGCTGGATATGGAAATTAATTCACTTTCCAAAGATTGGGAAGTTGAAAGAATGCCACTTATCGACCGCATAATCGCAGAACAAGCCTTATATGAACTGTTATTTTGCCCGGAAATCCCCACTGGGGTAATCCTCTCAGAAGCGGTCGAACTGGCTCAAAACTTCTCCACCGATGGATCTGGAAAATTCATCAATGGTCTTTTATCTGCAGCTGCCAGACGAGTACGCGCAAATTAGGAACTGACCCTAGTTTGCGCCGGTAATAAACTTGGGAAGCGAATTGAGTCCATCCAATTTCAGCTGTGGAGCCGGCATCGAGAGGCTCTTGGCAGTCGAATCAATAACTTTCTGGGCACTGCTTTGAGCAATCCCCATAGCTCTGGCCTTGGCTTTCATATCGTGGCTCAGAGCAGGCGTAAGTCCCGAGTTCAATGCCGTCTGAACATCCGCAATAAGCTGTACCGCATTTGGGTATGCCCAGGTGTCCATGTCACGCAAAACTCGTCCAAGATTGTATTGAGTCAAAGTGGTAGGAACAGTCTGAGTTGACATATTTAAAAGATCACTATTAACTGCTACGGAACAATTCGGCTGAGCCTGACTAACAATCCTCTTGGCAGTTACCAGGTCCTTGGATTTCCCCGTTTCAATGTCATTGAGTACCGTCATGGAATCAGACACGCTGGCATTACATGACAACATATCGGTCTGTACAGTGTTGACAAACGTGGTGAAGTCTCCTTTTTTGGTAGCAGCATTAGCTGGCCGCCCAAGATCAGACACAATAATCACCGCTATTAAAAGCAGTGCAACTGGAAGTACGATTTTCGTACGCTTATACCAAGGCCGTAAAGTTTCACTATTTACCGATGAACTACTTAGCATCTAATCCCATTCTCGCATCTAAAACCAAAACTTTATTTGTCTAAAGACACCAACATATTTGAAATGCAACCACAATAATGCAGTCACCAGCGTCACAAATCGTTGCAGGCTTACCAACTAAACCAGAAGGTCCCTAAGGTTCAATAGGATTTGCAACTAACCCGACAGTCCATCCATAAATTCCACCAGCACCTCGCGGACGAGGTCAACGTCAACGTCCCGAACCACTTCAACCCCAGATGGAGAATCGAGCACAAACGTCAGCGTTCCAAATGACTTCTTGTCCTTAGACATTACCCCGATGACTAAATCGGGCTCCACTTTTACCGGAAGCCTACTTGGTAAGCCATAAGATTCGACCACTCTATAGTGATCCAAAACTCGCTGGGAGCTGATCCTTCCCATCCGATGGGCCAACTTGGCAGCGAATATTAACCCTATCGCCACCGCCTCCCCGTGCCTGAAATCGAGCCGGGAATCCTCAAAACCAAGTGCCTCTATGGCATGGGCTAATGTATGGCCATAGTTAAGAAGTGCCCTCTTATCTCCTTCACGCTCATCGTCTTCTACAAATTGGGCCTTGATGTTAACGCACATGGCAACCTGCTCTACGAGCGGCAGTTTCTCAAGCCCTTCAGCTCCTAAAAATGCGTACTTAGCCATCTCCCCCAGGCCACACAGATACTCCCGTTGAGGCAGAGAATCAAGTGACGAAATATCGCAGATCACAAAACTGGGTTGCCAAAAAGCGCCCACCAGGTTTTTACCTTCTGGAAGGTTTACACCAGTTTTGCCGCCTATAGCTGCATCTACCTGACTTAGTAGCGTGGTAGCGACAGTGCCGTAACGAATCCCCCGGTGAAAGCTGGCAGCTGCAAATCCTGCGGTATCACTTACCACTCCACCACCAATTGCAACCACCATATCCCGACGGTTCATGCCCATGGAAGCAAATCTGCTGCAAAGCATGGCGATGGTATCCAACGACTTTGCATGTTCACCAGACCCCATATACACAACTGCTGAAGGAATTTCCAGCTCGGGCAGGATTCCCACCGATTCCTGAGTCACTATCGCTACTTTGCCAACGTCTGAAGGTATGTGTTGAGCCAAATCTCGAACCAGCTGTTCGCCAACATAAACCGGGTAACTTCGGTCACCCAAATTGACAACAATTTTCTGGTTAAATCTGGACATCAAAAGCCTCTCATATGCAAACTTTATTTCATACTCTAACTAACTTGCCAAGCATTTCGATAACTCGCGTAGATGCCTCTACGGCATCAATTGAATCCATATCCAGAACTATGTCGGCTAAAGAGGAGTACATCGGGTCGCGCTCTCGAACCAGCTCCTCGATGCGGAGCCGAAGATCCCCACGAAGCAGGGGCCTCGAGTAACCGCCCGAAGATAGACCGTCCAGGCACTTTCTTTTACTCTTCCGCAGTTACTTTCACTTACTACAGTTCCACCACCAAGAGATATCACCGATATGACTTTAGAGCTCAAAAAGTCTTCCAACAGCTCGGTCTCAATGATCCTAAAATAGTCCTCGCCATAATGGGTAAATATTTCAGAAATCGACTTACTCTGATGCAATTCAATTTCCAGATCAAGATCCACCCAGGGTACCCCTAGCTGAAGTGCCAGCTCCTCACCTACCCATGATTTACCAGCACCTGGCATACCTGTCAAACAAATATGGCGATCAAGCTCGGCGGCAGATAACTTCAAAGACTTAGATCCCCTTTGCCGCAGAAGGGTTCTCGTTCAAATGCAACGCATATTCCTGCGCATTTCGGGTAAATTCAGCTACCGAATCTCCGCCAAACTTCCTCAGAGACTCATTGGCAAGAGTAATCGCGACCATCGATTCGGCCACCACTCCCATTGCCGGAACAGCAGTCACATCTGTCCTCTCTTTGAAAGACACAGCCTCTTCTTTGGTGGCAACATCGACTGTCATTAGAACTGGTCTATTCAGAGTTGCAAGGGGCTTCATCCAGGCAGTGAGGGCAATCATCCCACCTGTTGACATTCCGCCCTCAATTCCTCCAGCTCTTAGTGTGTCCCGTAGGTATGATTTGGATTCTGAATCCCAGCGTATTGCGTCATGGGCTTCCGAACCCCGCAGGCCCGAAACCACTGTGCCCTCGCCAAGTGATACCGCTTTGACCGCCTGGATACTCATTACTGCCTGAGCCAACAAACCATCAAGTTTGCGATCCCAATGCACGTGACTTCCCAGCCCTACTGGAGTCCCAAACACCAGTACTTCAGCAGCTCCACCCAGCGAGTCTCCGACCTTGGCGGCAGCCTTGATCTCCGCCACCATTGCCTCTTCAGCCTCGGGACTGAAACATCTCACTCTAGAGTTATCAATTACTTCTAAATCTGCAGGCTCCGGCCTGGCGGCACCGCCTACAGACGCTGCTCCAATTTGCACTATATGAGAGATTACCGACACTCCCAATTTCGACAAAAGAGCTTTGGCAAGGCTGCCTGCAGCCACTCTGGCCGCGGTCTCCCGGGCAGAAGCCCTCTCAAGGACATCTCTGGCATCATCGAAACCATATTTCTGCATTCCCACCAATTCAGCGTGACCCGGCCTTGGTTTGGTCAATACCTTTTCCGGTTTTCCAGGCTCGGGCGACATCTCAATCTCCCATTTTGGCCATTCTGTGTTGGCAATCTCGATTGCCACTGGAGAACCCAAGGTCCGGCCGTGGCGGATCCCTCCCAGCAATGTGAGCTCGTCCATCTCAAATCGCATCCTGGGACCTCTTCCGTATCCGAGTCGCCTCCGGCTGAGCTCGGCCTGAATCTCTTCTTTGGTAATTTCCAAGCCCGCTGGGAGCCCTTCAACTATAACTGCAAGTCCTTTACCATGGGACTCGCCGGCAGTTAGAAATCTAAGCATGGTAAGAATCTAATAGATCTCACCGCTGGACTGGGTAACAGGCGAACCAAGAGCTTGACATCCTCCCCCTCTATAGATCTGCTGATTCCATTTATTCAGCGGATCGCTGCCACTGCGTCTTTCGGAAATCGGCGCTTCACTCTGTCACTGTGCTCAACCTATCTGGGCTTTGAACTGCCATGGAACATGGATCAGAGGATTCTAAAACTAATCAACAGAACCGCGCTGGTAAGAAAAGGGACCATAGGGATACCCCGCCAGGGTGGGACCGTCAGATACCTCAGTACCGGAAAAGCAAAAACAGCCAGAACGTTGGCTATCAGCAATATTTCAAGAATGGTAAAAAAAGAACCAATCGGAGTTAGGACCGCTGCTAAAACATATCCCAGTTTTATATCACCACCGCCAATCGAACCAGGCTTGATCAAATTCACAACCACAAGAGGAAATGCGTAACCGATAGTCAACAACAATGATTTTACAAACCCTGGAAAACCAAGATAAAAACAGAGGACTCCCCCGCACATAACAGATCCAAGTATCAACAGTTTGTCCGGCACCTTTCTAACATCAAGGTCGATAGCACCAAGCACGGGAAATAGCAACAGCTCGATGACTATAAAAACTTTGAAAGATGAAGGGAACTGACTCCTGGGGGGCAACCAAGGTACAAAAGTGAAAAAGAGCCAAACCAGCACTAGCATGAGGTGACCTAAACTAGGCAAACGCCAAATCCGAATTTCCTCATTGCGGTAATCGAAAATAGAGATCGATACCACGTATCCGGACACCTGGCACACAAGTAACCAAATCAAACTTTTCAATGGAACCTACTCCCAGTACGGGTTTATCAAACTGGGAGCAATCAGCTCCAAATATGCAACTTTTTCGGGCTAAAAGTTACTGAATTTCAGTGGTAGGGACAAAGTAGC
>JAKBSX010000590.1 GCA_021844725.1 Actinomycetes bacterium
CTTGGACAGCTTTGCACTTGGATTTTCCGACGCACTATACAAGACTCCGATAACAATCACAGTCGTCCGTCCGGGATTCGTCAAGACCAAAATGACTCAGGCTCTAAAATCTGTTCCAATGTCAACCTCAGCTGAAAGAGTTGCTGTCGCTTCAGTTCGGGCGCTTGAACGTGGTTCAGAGATAGTTTGGGTTCCTTCCTCCTTTAGAACCGTTATATTTATCCTCCGACACCTTCCAAGATCGATTGGAAGAAGATTACCGTTCTGAGTAAACAGCGGATTGACCAAAGCAAATGTCGGCTAAGTTTTACGCACAAAACAGATGCTACGGAGTTACCGTGATTCCAGTATAAGTAACTGGTTGCCAGCCAGGTGAAGTATTGGGGTCTCCCATGAATTTGGCGTCACCAAAGGTGTATACTCTGCCCAAAGAATCAAGAATGTAATAACCCAGCCCGTCCTTGGTTGCCGAAAATGAGGTGGCCCATGCCCCGTTACTTATCGGCTTACCCCCAAGTGAACCGTAAAACGTCGCGTCGCCAAAGGTAAATATCCCTCCATCGGAAGCCACCAACCAGTACCCTCTGCCGTCTGCAGTGGCTGCCATGCCATCTATAGGCTTGTTGAGCGGTTTGCCACCCATGGAGCCGTAGAAGGCAGCGTCACCGAATGAGAATATACCTCCGTCAGCAGCCACTAACCAGTAACCTTTACCGTCAGGCGTAGCTGCCATTCCGACAATTGGCTGATTCAGCGGTTTACCACCCATGGAGCCATAAAAACCGGCATTTCCAAAGGCAAATACACCCCCGTCGGAAGCCACCATCCAGTACCCTTGGCCATTAGGCGTAGCTGCCATTCCGACAATTGGCTTGTTCAGCGGTTTACCACCCATGGAGCCATAAAAACCGGCATTTCCGAATGTAAATATTCCCCCGTCGGAAGCCACCATCCAGTACCCTTGGCCATTAGGAGTTGAAGCCATTCCGACTAATGGCTTGTAAAGATATTTACCAGCCATTGAGCCATAACTGGCTGCATCACCAAAGGTCTCAACCCCTCCGGTCGCGTTGTCGATAAGGTAACCATTGCCCGGTCCGGTGGCCGCCCCCGAAGTGGTCGAACCGGACTGCGTTGGTGAATTGTTATTGATATTTATCGGACCCGAGAAAGAGAACCAGTCAGATTTCAATCCGAAATCATACTCAAAACTGTATCCATATAGGGAAACCGTGCCTGTTGTTCCAACAAGATTGAGTGACTCAACTCTTCCTCCCATGCTTCCAAGACCGTTTCTGGCAGTTACATCGATGCCAGTCAAAGTTCCAATTGAGGGATTCATCGCTTCAATGCTCGATATCGGAAGGGTTGTGGTCCAATCATGGTTTGGATTACAGGCATTTGTGATGCAAACGTTGTCGTATTGATCTATTACTGCTGGAAACGTACCCCCATAAGTCCAACCGCCGGTAGAAGCTGAGTACTCTGCTCTTGCAATAGCATTTGTGCTGTCCATCAACATGACTTCTCCGGCAGTGGCAGCTATTGCCTGATCGGTCACAGTGCTTTCATTATTCATTCCCAGGTAAACCTGACATTGGGTGCTGTCACATATATCGGCGTAGCTGGGACCACCTGGAGCCGTTACGTACTGACCTGGCGTTGAAAGCGCATACGACCGTGCCTCTACAGCTTGAACCATTAGAGACTGAAAACCAGCTGGCTGAGGCCCAACCGATCCCCCTGTTGGGAGGGAAGACATTGGTCCCATGGTACCCCAGTAAGAAGGTGACTCAGAGGGAACAACGCCTCGGAGATAGTCTTCCACGTCAACTACATTCACCGTTCGAGGAGAACCCATATAATCCGCAGCAACAATTTGACCGCGTAAAAATTCATTCCGCACCGGCGTGCACAGTTGTAATGCGTTAGCAAAGGTCTCCGTCGAATACGCTGTTGTCGGAGGCAAAGCCACAGCCTGAGCCTCTGCAACTGTTGCCTTAGACGTCCAGGCTGCCGAACTGACGTTACATCCGCTTCCAGTTCCTGGATTCAACGAGTCGATTTCCCAGCTTCCGGTGGAAAGCCGAATCATCCTTGCCGTCGCACCAGCTGCGAAACTGACGTTAGCAACAGTAAAGGGGGCAGCGTCAGTAACTATGATCGGATTTCCGTCGTTTTCTGTCATGACGACCCGAATATTAGAGTTGGCAACTGTGCTGAAATGAGTATTCGAAAAATAATGACTCAGTATCTGATTGGCACTCCAGCCACCTTCAACCGCGTAACCAAAAGCACCCCATTGTCCCCCACCTCTTCCATGCCCCCAACCATGGCCAGTAATGGTCAACGTACCCGTAGAGGTGGCTGATGCCGAGGACGTCCCAACCATTACAACAGCAGGCGCGGCGACCACTATCGCAGCTACTGAAATCTTGGCCAGTATCGAAAACCTTGTTTTTTTGCGCTCAGGGGCATGCATTTTGCTGTGTGATTTCATCCCCTGGCTCCGTTCAAAGCAGTTTCGACACGCGAATCCATTCGCATCATTCCTTCCCATCCATGGGACTTTCTCCAAAAACCTTAGCCAAGCTATCCTTACAAGGCTTATAATTCCACTATTGCAATTAGCGCAATTGTAATTTCATATACTTTATTACAAAAAGTGTAAGCTTGTCCACAGAAAGTGCTTTTTCGACTGTTAAGGAAATTCGACCTCGATATTCTCAAGGTCGAATTTAAAGTGACAACCGATAATCCAACGATTAATTCACAACAGTAAACCAGCAAAGCGAAGATCCAAAGCGTCTTCAACCTATGAACTTCACTGAACTGACTGCACCATCATTTCCATCGGTTCAATCAGGTAATGGGCGCTTTTGGCATACTAATCTGTGAAGAGCGCAGAAGAAGGGATCCTTTCATCGACTATGAGCCGACCAGACCAAGACCACACTAGCAACCAAGTTGGCGAAGAAAAACCTACCGAATTCCTTAATGGATCGGGAACGGCTGCACCAGTTAATTCCGGTCCCGAGATCAATAAATCCACCACAGAGTTTATAAGTCAGCTAAAC
>JAKBSX010000591.1 GCA_021844725.1 Actinomycetes bacterium
AAGAACTTCAATCTTCTACTTGACGTACAAGTTCAGTTTCTTTTTGTGGGTGAGGGCGTAGTGCTATTACATGCACATCAATACCGCTAGCGCCTGCTTCCCGCAAGACTTTACGGATAATTGAGCCCCAATCGCGGAGATAGCCGCTTGAGAAAATGGATTGATACAGAAAATAGAATTCTAGTTCCATTAATCGTACTTGGAGAATTACGAGCTGGTTTTTACAGGTGGCGCGTCTCTAAAGGCCAATGAATCAATATTGCCATCCAAGAAACGTCGCAATGAACTGGACTTGAAAATCCTTGAGTTTCACGAGGAGTCAAAGGGCGTTTATGGGTCACCAAGGATCTTTGCCGATCTCAAAGCTGCTGAAATCAAAGCATGCGAAAATACTGTAGCAACTTGAGATGAGAGCTCTTGGCATTGAAGGTATTAGCCCAAGAACATTCAAAGTTGTAACGACCATTTGCGACCATGAGGCTGAGTTCCCACCCGACCTCGTAGAGCAAAAGTTCGATCAAGGGTCTTTAGACTCGGTGTGGACTTCAGACATGACATACATGACAACAGGCCAAGGACCAGCATATTTGTGCGCAATTCGTGACGAACACTCTGGTCGAGTCCTTGGCTGGTGTGTTGGCGATCACATGCTAGCAGACCTAGTCGGTCAGGCTCTGCGTCATGCAACCTTTACTCGTTGCTATAAATGCGAGGGAACGATTTTCCATACCGATCGTGGGTCACAGTTCACTTCCAAATTAGTAGTCGATACGACTAAACAATTCAAAATCATTCGTTCAATGGGTAAGACAGGATCGTGTTACGACCATGCTAGTGCTGAATCATTTTGGTCGATCTTCAAGCATGAATTTTACTATTCGCCACTAGCTTTGCAACCCTTGAAGAGTTAGAAATAGGTATCGACTGGTACATGAACTTCTACAACAACAAGCGAAGATATTCAAAGATTTTCAAATGTCAGTCCAATAGATTATGAGATCTCATTGAACAACCAAAGCAAAACCCAGCAAACTTGGCTCAACAAAAAAGATTATGAGATATTATAAAGACACGTTGAAAAACGAGATAATAATTTGTCTATTTTAATAGGGGAACCTCATATGTCGATTAGTCGTCATCGCTACGATATCGGAGAAGCTATCAGCAGACTGCGAGTTCATAATCGAGTTGCCCTCAGGCACGACGCAATACACCTAAGTCGTAACTCTATCCTGGCAGGATTGGCTCTGCTTGCTTGCACTGTCTTAGGTTCCTGTGGTGCAATAAGTTCTAATCAGCGCCTTGGTAATACAGTTTCGCACGGTCGCATACCTCTTTCCCCTACTAGTGCTAAAGCTGGCGTACTTTACCTAGAGTGGAGCACTTATACGGAAGCAATTGGAGTTGGTCTTGGCCATACATATGGGAATATTAATAGTGTGCCTAACCTTGTCTATTTTGGGAGGAATGGTACTAGAGGGTACTTGGCCGGTTATGTCACGTGGGGATATTTATTTCCCAGAAGCCAGGTATATTCCTATAACGCTTCAACCAACCGTGCCTTGTTATCACAAGTGGCGGGTATAAACGCGGGCTGTGCATCAGGAATGGTATTTTCTCCAGTCCATTCGATAGCCTACGTACTAATCGGACTTTGTTCCGAGAATTTCGAAGTTACAGTAACGCATCCATGGATTGATGCAATATCCACCACCTCAAATAAAGTGCTACGTCACATAGTAGCTCCTATATCTACACTTATAGGGGCCATCGTAAGCCCAGGTGGCTCCACGATTTGGGAGAACGGAATCGCGCTTGACTCATCGACGGGTCAAGTACTCGGCCGACTTCGGTGTCCAGGTTTGTTCGACGTAACGAATGAGATCGGCATAGCACCTAATACACATGACCTAATCGGAATTTGTCCAGGAGAATCAGAATCCCATATCGAGATCTTTGATACGAAGACGTTTACTCCAATTGGGTCGCTATACCGATTAAATATGTTCTATCCGATAAAGAGCTTTATGGTCGATAGAGGCCACTATATCGCCATGATCGGAAGTGAGGGTGCCTCCAGGAGCACCGTGATACTCAAAATAATATCCGCCTCTAAGGGCACCCTGGAATCAACTACCACGTTATATTCTGGAAACCCATGGATAGCAGCTTGTGTGGGAAATCGTGGGCTAGACGTTGCCGTAATTTCTAGTAATCCCCCGTCAAATCCTCTGCGCCATTATGGTCGGTTAACGATAAAAGTGATTAATACAACTGACGTACATCATCCGTCAGTGCACATAGTTCCGTTTAGCGCTGATAGCGGCACACCTAGCTGCTCCCTGGTAGACCCCAAGACTTAGTTCATCAAGATATCCAGTGTTGCTGGAATAGACGGTCTAGGGGTGTGAAATATTCACACTAGCCAGGAATTCTATTTGTTCAACTCGATTCCTTTGCCACCAAGTCAGTTATGTTTCTCATTCGCTCCATGAGGGCTGCCGAAGGAACTACCTTGCCAGATAGGTATGTCGACAGACGCGATGGAGAGGTACCGATCCGCTCAGCAAATTCTGTTCCGACAAGTCCAGACTTATCTACAAGCATTCCTATCTCTTTACGGACCGCTGCTCGCTCGGCTATTTGAGAAGCATTTCTGGCATCTGCAATAACTTGCTCCATTGCCGGAGCTATCCCGTACGGCCTGCCGTAAGACAATACGTGTTCAACGCGCCTTGCTACTGGCCCCCACGGATCACCCTGTACCGCCAAGGCGAGTTTGCGCCAGTAATGCAAACTTCCGCGATCAAGAGCAATCTCAATCCCTTCAATTGGCCAGGTCTCGATCGGATCTTCCGGTGAAGCTTCCACATTGCGAAAATTCAGTTGTGACTTCACACTCTTCCTACGATATTCAGTTGTGACTTCACGCTCTTCCTACGATATTCAGTTGTGACTTCACGCTCTTCCTGCGATAATCTCAGCGGCAAGTGAGCCACACACCTCTCGTACTTGGCCCCACTCACTCCATCGTTTGTTTAGGCGCTTGTACTTATTGCACCACAGGAACCT
>JAKBSX010000592.1 GCA_021844725.1 Actinomycetes bacterium
TACTGATGAATTTAAGGCGACCTTGTCATAGTCATTTAAGAGCACTTTAGCTCCTTCATATCCGAGTTTGTTCGCTACTGCGAGACCAATTCCATTCGCCCCGCCAGTAACAAGTGCTATCTTTCCTTGTACGCTCTTCACAACGAGACTCATTCAAACGTTAATATTTGAGGCTTGGGCATCAAGAGAATCCAAATGGATATCGACGACGCGGTTCGAGAAATTTCGGAATCCATTCCGGATATAATGCGCATATCTGATGAGAAGATACGGTCAGACACGGCTTCAGTCTATCAAGAGCTTCTCCGAGGGAGCAAATGGAAAGATATTGCCCAGCAATACATTACGAGTAAGATTCCAATTTCAGGAGTCGAGCACGTGAATGCCGTAGTGGCGATGTCTGTGCAAATGGCAAAGATAATCACGGATCGCCACAATATTATGGTGAACATGGATTATCTGATTTCTGGCGCTATATTGCACGATGCCAGCAAGCTCGTCGAATACGAACCCGGCAGTGACGGAGAAACTCGAACTAAGCTTGGAGACCTCGGTCAGCATACAATGAAGTGCGTTGCATTGATGATTTCTCGGAAGATGCCTGAGGAAATCATTCACATCGTTGTGTCCCATACGCCACAATCGGCCACGGTGCCAAAGACGGTTGAAGCAGTCATAGTATACTTTGCAGATAGCGCCGACTACAATGTCCTACGTATTGCGCACAAACTCGGCGCTGACATACGAAAAGGTTGATCGAAGGACACACAGCCACGATTTGCAAGATTGTGTGTCGATCGCTCATGAGAGCACAATCTAAATACAATCGCGTAGGCAAGTCTTCATTTGGTTTGAAAGAAGACGCAATGGGCCGCCGAGCAAATGTTCAGGGGGAGAGTAGTTCAAGCTTGGATCCGAAGTTTCTAGACAGAGAAAGCTCGCTGCAATTGCGTTGGCGAAATGATCAACTCCAAAGTCTGGCAACAAGGCTGAGGTCATACGGACTATCGAACACCCAAGCGAGGCTCTATCTGTTTCTCCTAGCATCCGGCCCTCAGCCAGCGAGGATAGTTTCCAAGGGAATTAACCTCCACAGAGTTGACACGTACAGAAGATTGCGAGAGCTTACGGATTTGGGACTAGCTGAGATTCATTTTGGCTCACCTGCCAGGTACGCAGCCTTGGATACTGACACAGCGCTTGATGCATTGATGGGACGAATGGAAACCAAACTGTCTATCCTGAAAGAAGACCTCAAGGAATTGAAGCAGGAGATGAGAGAATTCCACAGGACCAATGAGCTAGCGCGGCTCGTGGAGTTTCCGGAGACAGCGGAGACTGCGAGATTAGTTGTGGGGCGGGAGCGTTACTACAATGAAATAAGGCAACTCGTTAGAGATTCCAACACTGAGATCCTCAGAATACTGACTGGAAACGGATTGACTAGAACTTTGATGTCTGGTCTGTACAAGGACTACGTTCGCGCGAAGGCCAAGGGCGTGAAAATCAGAATGATTTCTGAAATAAACGAATCAAACAATGACGTTGCAAAGCGACTATCCAGAATACTAGAACTAAGGCATCTGGAAGGGGTTCATCTCAGATTCGTCGTAATAGACCGCTTAATCGCTGTTTTGAGCGCGCGCTTCGATGATAGAAGCATGTCGATGAATACTACTGCTGATAGTTATCTAATCTTCAAGGACCGCAACTTTGCGTCGGTCGCGGCATTTATCTTTGAGCATCTCTGGAACAGCGCTATTCCGTACGCTGAACTTTCAACGTCCAAGTGAGAATAATAGCACCCTAGCTATTCCGTGACTTGTTCTTGGAATCGATATGTTGGGCTAGGCGCAGAGTGTATGTTGCGTTCCCTGCCGACGCAAGATCAATCATCTTTCCTTTGTACGACGCCGATCCTCTGCCTTCGGATTTCGCTTTCTCGAGCTCATTCAGTATGTTTCTTGCATCCTCCAGTTCTTCTGGATTAGGAGAGAAAACCGAATTGATAATCGGAATCTGGGCAGGATGAATAGCAGACTTACCCCCAAAGCCGATTTGTTTTGCTGATCTAGCACTGGTTTCGAGTCCCAGTGAGTCACGATAGTCGTAGTGCACTCCATCAATTGGTATCATGTTGTATGCTCTTGCAGCTACTGCCAAGACGGCTCTGGGATAGTCCAATTCCCTTTCGGAATCTGAAGGAGAAATCCGCATTTCACGAGTGAAGTCCAGTCCTCCCAAAACTAGAGCATTCGCTCTCAGCTTGAATGAAGCAAGAGACGCACAAATCGTGTTCAGGTTCATCAAAGCTAACGGTGTTTCAATAAGAAGCATGCATACCATCCTCGGTGGGAGCGTCGACAGGAACTGAAGATCCTCTGGCCCGAAGATCTTTGGAATTAGGAGCCCATCGATGGAATCAATAGGGATCTGCTCAATGTCGGCAACCTGGTGTCCTGAGCTTGAGGAGTTGATTCGTACGATGATCAGGCCGTCGAAGCTCGAAGACACATCCTTCACATAAGAGCTCAGAAGGGTTCTTGCCTCAGCCTTGCTCTCAGATGGAACGGAGTCTTCTAAGTCGAACACCAAGCAATCTGCGTCAGATTCAATTGCCCTATTCACCATCTTTTTAACATTGGCAGGAACATAGAGCATGCTCCGAACCAGGAGAATGTCGTCAGTCAAGCCACTCGAAATGTTTGACAACGCTGCGCTTGTCTCCCTAATCGTCTCAAAACGCTCTATTTGCAATCAGGATGAAGACAGAGGTTGCGTTTAGTAGGGTCATCGCGGAGCAGGAATTGACGAATCAGCGTATCTGAGCGTCTGTGGCTGAGGTCGGGTCGCTATTGCATACTTGACAATTGACTTTAGGAGGTCAATTAGATGACCGTAATCATCTACATGCGCTTGCGATAGGGTTAGCGTTGGCGCCATCGTTCCAGCGTCAACCATGCCTGCCCTGACGCACTCTTGAACCAGCATTTTCTCAGATTGGGAGTCATGAGCAATGTCTACGTCACCCAGTAGACCTGCTAAACAGGCCGCGATCCCATATGCT
>JAKBSX010000593.1 GCA_021844725.1 Actinomycetes bacterium
AAACTCCGACCATTGTGATCCCCACTAACAGTCGAAGCAATATTCCCAGCCCAAAGGAATTGCTAAAGACGAATAGTGCATTGACCAGCGCACCTGTTGCTGCAGATATGGCGAATACCACTCGTGGGTTGAAACGGTCGGCCAAGCCTGTGAATGAACTACCAAGCGCTCCAATAACGAACCCAATTTGGACAGCCGCAGTTAGCATCGCTACTTCGATGGTATTCAGATGCCAAAGTTGCTGAAATGAACTGGATACGACCGATGCACTGAACCAGACACTTAGTGTTAAAACCTCAGCTACAGCGATAAAACCTAAGGCTATCCAGCGAATATCTCTATTGAAGTCGGAGTTTCCTTTGTTTCGCCATAGCACACTGAAACTATAGAATAATTTGCAATTTAATGTTGCTGTAGCGAAAGCGACTATTTTTAGCAGAGAAATTGGTTTGTCGAGAGTCGCCAATCTTTCCTTTAATTGTCTTTATGACATCATCGAGTTCGCAGTCTGCTTTGGCTTTGCCCGATTGGGGTGATTAAGAGTCAAAGTGCAAAGCTTGTACTTTATCTGCCAGCCATTGGCTCCTGGGTAAACGATATCAATTGGGGTTGCTGCAGCTAGCATTGAGGCTAAAGTAGTATGGTTAATGGCGATGGAGCTCGCCACAACTGGTGATAGTGCCTAATGGCTCCTGGCGAGGATGAAGGTGTATCAATGCCGGGACGTTCAAATGTCGTTTTCCCAAAATCCATACTTTTGGTTTCGTGCCGTGCTTTTTGTTACTGCAGATTTAGCGAAGATATATTATCCGTAATCAACTCAGACATAACCTCTGGGAGGTGTCTCAGGTGAATAAGCCGGTTCTAAGCATTCTTTATCCAAGTGACTCCAGCTACTCTGAATCAGAGTCAGCTACCTCTTCGGATATGCCGGAATATTTTCATGATCTAAATCTGGATCAAGTCACTGCAGATATCGTTGGCGGATTTGGCTTCTATGAGCTAAATGAGTTTTACTATCACCCTTTGCAGGATCTCAGTTCGATAAATTTCCGCCATCAGGTATTCGCTGACCTCATGAATGACGACATTTTTGCTGTGTTCAACGACTTTTCGGTAGGGATTCAAAGAATGCGGGCCAGGATTGAAAGATCGCAGAAGCTTCATAATCTTAGGCAGCGTCATAGATGGATGTTGGATGCGGTGGAGGGTTATTGTACAACTGTCACCGAACTTGTACAAAAATCTCAAGGTCTAAATATACGTTCCAGCGGCCTAAACAAATTTGTGTCGTTTCTCAACGATTATCTTCGTTCGGAATACTTTCAAACACTTTCCCGGAATTCGCATTCATTAAAGGAACAGATATCGGCTATCAGGTACAACTTATTCATAAGTGCTAATCGGATAGTTGTAACTCCTCATCGCGGCGAAACTGACTATGGTGCTGAAGTCGAGGAGACGTTTGAGCGCTTTAGACATGGCACGGTCAACGAATATACGGTCAACTTCCCAAATTGGCCTGATATGAATCCTGTCGAGGAAAAGATCCTCGAGATTGTGGTCAATATGCAGCCACTCCTGTTTGACGAAATTCAAAGCTTTGTGGCATCAAATATTAATTACGCGGATCCAACGGTAGTGAGTGTGGAAAGAGAGCTTCAGTTTTATATTTCCTACCTTGGTTACATATCCAAGCTAGACCGCGCTGCTGTCAGATTTTCCTTTCCCGAACTTCTTAAAGATACGAAGTGTGTAGAGGTTCGAGGGCTATTCGACATAGCGTTGGCTCAAAAAGTGGTTGGCGATGGGAAGTCCGTGGTTCCTAATGATCTGGTGCTTGAGCCTCCCAAGCAATTAGCGGTGATTACCGGGCCAAATTCGGGTGGGAAGACCACCTTTGCCAGGGCGTTTGGCCAACTCAGTTACCTCAGCAAACTGGGATGTCCGGTACCAGCAAAAAAGGCAACCCTTCCCTTATTTGACCAGATCTTCACTCATTTCGAGAGGGAGGAGAATCTTGATGATCTACGGGGGAAGTTGGAAGATGAACTGGTAAGGATTCACAAGATACTTGATCAGGCAACTGGGCACAGCCTGATAATCATGAATGAAAGCTTTGGTGATACCACACTGGAGGATTCGAAGTTACTCGGTCACGCGGTGATCAGCCAGATTATTGACCTCGGTGCGATTTGTATCTGTGTTACCTTCGTAGACGAGTTGGCCTCTATTGGGGATGCCACTCTAAGCCTCATGTCAACGGTCGAGCCGAATGATCCAACAAAGCGCACCTATTCAATTGTGGTACAGGATGCCAACGGACTAGCTTATGCCCTTGCAATTGCTGAAAAGTATGGTCTTACTTACCGGAGGTTGAAAGGATCCAAGTCTAATGAAAGCTAATCTTCTCTTTCAGAACGGAGATTTTGACCGTAGTGCACCGCCCCCGGTAAATTTCGATGATTTGGTCCAAGACCTGGAGTTTGGCCAGATCTTCTCAATAATGTCACGGGGTGATGACTACACCTTGGAGACGGTAAAGAAAGTATTGATGCAGTCCTTGAAGTCTCCGGCTCAGATCAAATATCGCCAGGAGATTCTCAAGGAGGTGCTGGCTCACGAAGATACGGTTCGGCAGCTATATCAGATTGTCCTTGAGACCTTGCAGGGAGTGGGCAAGGTCAGTTTCCTCGGAATTGGATATTTCAGTAAGCAAAATCCTGAAATCACCTTGCACAGAGCCCTTCAGCAGCTGAAATTTTTGTCGGATCGATTGATTCAACTGTATAAGTTTGCAAACACCAATAGTTCAAAGTTTAATTCGCAGGGTTTCGCATATTTTTACTCCCAAATTATGAAGGAGCTTACGCAGCAGTATCTGGATACTATTAATCAGCATCTGCGGCAACTTAGGTTTGGCGACGGTGTATTGATTTCAGCTGCGCTTGGCGAAGGCAATAAGGGCCGGGACTACAGACTTCACAAGCATCAGATCGATAAACCATCTCGAATTAAAAAGATCTTTCCCCATAGGCATTCGGCAAATACCATAGTGATACCGGA
>JAKBSX010000594.1 GCA_021844725.1 Actinomycetes bacterium
GCAAGAAGAGCAAATTGGTGATCTGGGAATTCAAGTCTGAAGATGACGCGAAAATCGTTGCCAAACGATTACTTGAATACTTGCAGAAGGAAGAATGAGTTGATGAAGCAAAAGATCATTGCAACTAATCTCGATCTCACTCCAACTCTAAAGCGGCAACTAGATGCGATAGCTCCGGATTATTTTCTGAAAAGTCAAGATGCAATCAATGCAAAAGATCTTGGAAGAGTGGAAATAATTCTAGTCGATGTCATGGGAGCGAATGGCAAAGAACTCGTTGCAAAGGCTGCTGCTATGCCGCGGCTTAGACTGATCCAGAGCTTGAGGGCAGGAGCAGACTCGGTCAATTTCAGCTTGATACCACAAGACGTCGTCTACTGTGGTAACGTAGGCGCTTACTCGCTGCCCATGGGTGAATTCACCATTGGTATGATACTCTATCTAGCGAAATATCTGAGCGTAAGAAACGAGAAACTCAAGAACGGAGAGGCTGAATATCGCAATTCGATTTTGCTCCATGGTAAAACAATTGGGGTAATCGGGGCAGGAGGAATCGGGCAGGAAGTTTCCAAACTGGCGAAGAGTCTTGGCATGAAGACTATTGGTGTGAACACTTCAGGCAAGCCCATCCCAACCTTCGATAAGATGTACAAGACGTCCGGCATTGATTCGGTGCTTAAGGTGTCTGATGTAATTGTGCTGTCTCTTCCTCTTAACGTCAACACATTTCACATCATCGACAAAAGGAGACTACGTTTGATGAAGAGGAATTGCGTTCTGGTAAATGTCGGAAGAGGCTATCTGATAGACGAGAGGGCCCTGTATGATCATTTGCAAAAGAATCCAGAATTCATGTGCGGCCTGGACGTTTGGTGGCATTACCCAAAGCCCGGAGAAAAGTTCGTACAACGTTTCCCATTCTTGGAGCTTCCTAACTTTCTCGGGACGCCTCACGTTTCTGGTTTCGTTCCCGAAGAGAGGGAAATCTCCATCCAATCTGCGTTGGATAACGTTCAAAGATTTGTGATGGGTAGGAAACTAAAAGGAGTCATCAGTAGAGATGAGTACGCTGGGCTTTCGGAACTTATCCAGAAGGCAAAGACAAGCTAAAGAAGCCTTAACCGCAAAAGTTACTGAGATTTCAAGTGGCCAAGTCTGTAAAGTTGGGAGATCTCATGAACCTCCTGACATGGCTCGACGCGTATTCTGCAATGTCACCAGTCGACCCAATGCGAATCAAGAGAACTGCTGAGAAGTATTCTGAAGATCATGACATCTCGACGGCATGGAAGGAGATCGAGACGGATGTTTGGGACATTGCAAGGATTCCTTCTTCATCAACTCAGATAACAAAGCTGTCGAGAATACTGGGAATTTTAAAGCAGGTTTTGTTGTTTGCAGGATTGATCGTCTTTACAGTGTACATCATCGGTTCTGGCTTGGGCGTGCTCAATTTCCTCGGCCGATACACGGCTGTATTCTTTGCGATAGTTTTCATCGCAATCTATCTAGTGGGTTTTGGCACGTACTTCCAGCTTGATAGACGACTTACCAAACTGGTCAATGATTATTACAACAAGCATGCGAGCGAAATTTCAAAGCAGCGAAAGCACATAAAGCAAGTAAACCAGCGGCTCATAGACAAACTCGCTGCTGAAATTAGAGCGAATTGGGCCGATCCTGAAAAGTATCGATTTTCGCTATTCCAGAAGGACTATAGCAATATCGTAGTGCAGAAGGAGAAGGCAAACTACGGGTACGTTGTAACAATAAAGGGAAGTAAGCGACCGGAAGCCGAGTAAGAACTAGCGAACTACCAAGACAGAGCAAGTAGCATGTGAGACAATTCCGTTGGAGACACTTCCAAGGAACAACTTCTTGAATCCACCCAAGCCTCTAGTTCCTACAACTATCAGATTAGCATGGTATCTGTCTGATGCCTCCAAGATTGCCTCGACAGGTGAAGCAATTGTTCTCAACACCTCGCCAGTCGCGTTGACCCCAGCTTTCTGGGCCTCGCTTACCGTGGCATTGACTAGCTCCTTCCCCTTCTGCTCTACTGAGTTAAAGTAAGCAGTATAGTCTGCTACCGGTTCATTTATGCCAATGGGTGCATATTGCGCTGGCAAGGCTTCGGAGACCACATGAACTACGAGCAGCTCCGACCCGTTCTGCTTTGCCAGTAAGCAGGCCGCCTCAAATGCCCTTTTCGCATTCTCAGATCCATCGGTGCTGACAATGATCTTCTTTAGTGAAAAACCGGATTTTGACTGGCTCATAATCATTGTTAGTACTCGTAGTAAATAAGTTCAGTAGCCGATTACTAAGTTAGAAAATTGTGTCTGATCTTTAAATCTGGCTTCTTGAAAAGATAATGTATGAAATCTAGTAAAGGTAGCGTTCCTCTGAATATTCCAGCAGACATCTGGCAACCGTTAGCCGAGATAAGGACCCAGCTTGATGCTCAAGTTCCAGGCGCGCCCACGCCAATAGAAGAGGCGCTGAGGGAGGTCGTGACACACTACAAACACTGCGCCAATACCGAAAAAGACATCGAAGCATTCAGGAAGCGGTCGGCATCCTGGAAGCACCCAGACCACAAGTAACTTCCGACATGCCATGACGATCAACTCTGCCTGGCACAAAAAGAACAGAATGCCCAAGAACCCAACTATCGAACAGAGACGCAAGTGGCACAAAGAACACGCCAAACATTGTGGTTGCAGACCCATCCCAAAGAATTTGAAAATTACTACAATAGATTAACTACAAAGCCAAGGACAAACCCGAGAAAGATTCCCAGATATCCAATTCTCTGTATCTTATGATCTGCTTCCCTGAAGAGCATCCTCACCATTGGAAGTACTGCGTAGAGTATGCAGCCAATTGCAATTCCATCAAAGACTAGATCAAACCATGTTGAATTATAGTAAAATCCAATTCCGCCGCCGATTATTGCTGGAACGCCGCCGATTAGAAACAGTGGTATGATGGCTCGAATTCTGCCGCTCATCTTTCCAAGAAACGGTGAAGCTATTGGAAACCCCTCGGTAATGTTCTGA
>JAKBSX010000595.1 GCA_021844725.1 Actinomycetes bacterium
TGCGGTCCTTTCAAACGGTTCACTCTACCAGATAAACATAACCGCTTCTCAGATGACTCGTTATAACATCAGCGGACAAGCTAGTAGTCAAGTGACATCAGGAGTCTACAACGCAATAGGGTTCAACCTGACCTCGGCAACTGTGACAGCAAATGGCGCAAACCAATCAGCTTTCATCTCGAATGATAGGATGACCGTTCCGATCGCAGGCGATCTTCAAGTGCAAAGCGGGGAAAGCCAAGGCGTACTAGTAGACCTCAGCCCAACAGTCATCGCAATACACAACGACTCGCAGACCGCTTATCTATTGATACCTAATGCACATATTCTGCATGTACCTGCATCGGTATGGAAGCAATCAGATCATAAGGGAGACGTTCTCAAAGACATCACACAGCAACAGTGGTTCAGAGAAGCAAATCAGGGACAGATATCGCTGAGTAACATAGCACTTTCGAGTAACTCCATGCAAGTCACTGTCACCAACACGGGCAGTCACAATGCGTCGATCTCTTTGCTTAGTGTAGCATACCCAATCAATGTCGTCTGCGCACAATACCAGAACACTTGCAGGGCACCGACGGATGGGCACAGCCCAGCAGCGATACCAGTTGGAGCCTTTGCGGTCCTTTCAAACGGTTCACTCTACCAGATAAACATAACCGCTTCTCAGATGACTCGTTATAACATCAGCGGACAAGCTAGTAGCGGAATTCTATCGGCAGCAGGTCTCACGGATCTTGCAAATTCAAGCGCTCATGTTGGCTATCTCCTAATGCCAGGACAATCGGTCACACTTACATTCACTGGGCCGGTCGACACAATCACTCCTTTCATCCTGAACTACCTGCACGTATCGGTAGCAATTCCACAGTCGTTGATGAATGACGTATCGACAATCAACTCAGGTCAGATGTACATCATGTCTGTCTGGGGGTCCATGGATACATTCGCAAGCCAACAACTAACTGCAAGCTAAGTCCAAGAGAGGAAAGGGCTAGCTTGCTAGCCCGATGATCTCTCTGATCCTTCTTTCTTTAGGAAAAACTAGTCCGGGCCTTTGACCCAAGCTCTTACCGCTTCATACCAGAAGATTGCGCTCGCAGCAGAGAGTAACGCAACGAAGAGTGTGTTTGTTTGGTTCAGCGGATCAATAAAGAGTACAACAAATCCAAAGAATCCGCTCAGTATTGAGAAGAAGACCGCGTAGAATACAAATCGGGGGACCATGAAAGTACCGAACCTAAGGAAGTCATTCAGCAAGTCTACCTTAATCTCATCTGCGAGAATGTATTCTCCACCATTTTCTTTGACCAAACCAAGATCCACCAGCTTTGTCAGATGATATTGTGCAAGTGAGGAACTAGAGAAATGGAGCTCCCGTTGAACTTCTCTAACGCCGCTTCTTTTGTGCTTCACGACGTAAAGGTACGTTCGCAGGGTGTTTCCCTTAAGTTGGGATTCGGCGACGTTTTTCCTTTGTTCGTCGACGTCTTTGGACAAAAAGCTACAACTTCGGACTTGGCTTGAAGACAACTCCTTTATTCGTATCGTTTGTACTTTTGCGAGATATCCGGAAACAAGTAGCAATGAAATCTAGTTTCACGCGAAATGAGGTCCAGTGAGACAGTGTTTCAAGGTCACCTGGATAGAAAAGTGCACGTGATCTAATAGCGACTGACTGTTCTACGATTAGAACAGTGATTGTTTTGAAACGGATTCGATGTTCAAAGGAATGGGTTATAGTCTTGTGTTTTCATAGGATTCATGAATGAGTTCTAGATCAAACATCCTTCTCTCAGGCACCGTGGCGGCTGTAATCGCGATTGTACTTATAAGCGGAGTTCTGGCCTCGGGAATAATGAACAATCGAGTTACATTTTCTGATAGTGTAACGGTTACAAACGGAACAACATATACCGGGATGTCCCAGTCCGGGTCTGGTGCTCTTTCCGTGCTCTTGACAGATCCACCCACTGTTCCGACCGGGACTACGGCGGTCTATCTCACTTACGACGATCTCGGAGTCCATGTCAGCGGAGCAGGCAATGAGACAGGTTGGTACCCACTTAACTCGAAAGGTACGGTAGACCTAATGAGCATAATTAATGCCTCACAGACAATTGCGGCGACAAATGTTCAGAGCGGAGTTTTCAATGCCTTGGAATTTAACATAACTTCAATCACCCTAACCTTCAATTCAAAGAACTACTCTGCCTTTCTGGTTTACCAGGAGCATACACTTTTCGTTCCAATCGCTGGCGGAATTTCGATTTCAAATGGCCAATCTTCGGTCGCTCTTATCGATTTGGCACCCACGGTTCTGCTATTGGGTGATCCAACAAATCCAAACTTTGCCTTTGTACCAGAGGCGCGCGGCTACGCTGTTCCTGCAGAATTGATTCCAACAGCGGTATCTCAACATGTCGGCAAAACCACGTTCTTGGGCAATCAGAGTTGGTACTTGAGTACGCAACCACGATTCAACATAACAGGCGTGACACTTACACCGTCAGAGCTCTTGATTACGGTTGAAAATACAGGTAACATTTCTCTAGACTTCAGATTCGCCGCTGTCACATCTCTTAGTAGCCTCAAAATCCATTTCGTTGCATTGCCTCAACTCGCTACCATCTCAGAATTCTTTGCAATTTATCCAAACTCTTCGATGATTCCCATCAGCTCGATTGATAACGTAAGCATTTCTCAGATGATTTCTAGCTCTGGATATAGACTTCCTCCGTACGCGAGTGTAACTTTCAAGATTTTCGGAATCATAACAATTGGTCTAGTTCAGGGAAGAGTCATTCAGCCAACTCAGCATATCGTACCTGGAGATGGGTACTTGATCAGCATAACTTGCAACGGTAAACTAGCTCAAACCATTGTGAGTGCAACCTGAGCTATTTCCTTCTCGGAAGGCAGCGAGCTTCGAACTAGGACATTTCCCGCTCGAGAAAGCATTTCAATGCACGAATTTAGCCGATATTCGCGCGTAGGAAACAATGAGACAATTTTTTTCATTGCCCAACTAGTGCTGATATTCTCTTTACGCTTTGGG
>JAKBSX010000596.1 GCA_021844725.1 Actinomycetes bacterium
AAAAGCCCCTGATCCAGAGCCTTAATGAGTTGTTGGTTGACTGCCGTTCGGCTTATGGCAACTTAAATCGAATCGAACTGACAGACGCAGACTCTGAATCAGGGGCTTTTATCTCGCCGTTTGTTTTGGTTGCAGACGATTTGCTTTCAGCAACACCGCATCAGGTGGAGCCTTTCGGTCCAGTAGTCACCGTGATGCCGTACTCTCAAATTGAAGAGGCCTTTCAGGCTGCTGCGCTTGGAAATGGCAGCCTTGTGGCGTCTTTGGTGACGTGTGATGACCAGGTGGCGAGATCGTTTGTCGAATCTCTGTCTCCGTGGCATGGGCGACTCCTGATTACAAACGCGGAGAATGCCAGAGCCTCGACAGGGCACGGGATCGCGATGCCGCAAATGCTGCACGGGGGACCGGGTCGGGCAGGGGGAGGGGAAGAATTGGGAGGACTGCGATCGGTGGTTCACTACATGCAGCGCACTGCCGTCCAGGGAAACCCCACACTTTTGGGGCGGCTCTGAGTTCTCCCAAGTAGCCGTTCCGTATAGTTTATGCAGTGGGTCCGGGCACAGTTGTTTATAACAGATTAGGTGATGGTAAATGTTCGATTCGACTCAATTGGAAAGTGCGTATAGTCGGAGACTGGATAAGGTTCAAACTGAAATGAAGAACCAGGGAGTGGATGCGCTGGTTCTATCTCTTGGGGCTGATCTTCCTTGGCTGACCGGTTATACGGCGATGCCACTCGAACGTTTGACAGCCTTGGTCGTTCCAAAAGACGCAATGCCTACTCTTGTAATTCCCATTCTTGAGGCTCCCAGGGTGAAAGTGATCGATTCTATATTCAAGATAAAGCCATGGAAGGAATTTGAAGACCCTCATGACCTTGTTGTAGAGCTGGTTTCATCATGCAATACTGTTGGAATTTCGGACAGGACATGGGCGATTTCTTTGATCAAGCTGCAAACCAGGAGCAAAGCTAGATTTGTACCAGCTTCTAAGGTCACAAGGATGCTTAGAAGCCTGAAAGATGCCTTTGAAATTGAAATGTTAACTGAGGCAGCATTGCGCACTGATAAGGTTGCGGAGGCTTTACTGTCGGGTGAAATTAAAATGATCGGAAGAACCGAACTGGAAGTTTCGCAGGAGATATCAGATCGGCTGCTCAAAGAGGGATTGAGTCGGGTCAATTTTTCGATTGTTGGTTCTGGCGCAAACTCAGCTTCACCCCACCACGAACCTGGTGCAAGAATTATTGGGCCGCATGAAGCGGTTGTCTGTGATTTCGGCGGACAATTTCAAGTCGAGGGTAGCGCCGGTTACTGTTCCGACACCACCAGGACAGTGGCGACAGGGGAGATGCCGGAGAGGTTCAATGAACTGTATTCAATTCTGAAAACTGCTCAACAGCGCCAGCTTTCCTCCGTCAAGGAGGGATTATCATGCCAGGCCCTGGATCAGATAGGTCGGTCTCATATCGAGGAATGCGGCTACGGTGATTATTTTATACATCGTACAGGTCATGGCATTGGTATAGAGGAACACGAGGATCCTTATATCGTAGCTGGCAATCTGGAGCAGATCCAGGCTGGGCAGGCATTTTCGGTCGAGCCGGGAATCTATATTTCGAGCCTATATGGAGCCAGGATCGAAGACATCGTAATTGCCACAGAGCAAGGAGCGGAGATTCTCAATCATTCGGACCGTTCACTTCATTTTGTAAGCTGAATTATGAGTCAATCAATAAAGTCTGGGTGACCGGACCGCTTTGATCGCGAAGTTGTGGGGTATTCAAATTACGCTATGAAATATTTCGCCTGGGGATGATGGCAGATTATCGCAGAAGTCGTCTGTTCTGGATGAAGCTGGAATCCTTCACTTACTTCCACTCCGATTCTTCCAGCTCCAAGCAGGTTGGCTACTTTTTCGTTATCTTCAACGTCGGGGCAGGCCGGGTAGCCCCATGAGTATCTGCCACCCCGGTATTGCTGTCTGAAAAGCCCAGACAAAGTTGGGCCATCTTCCCCAACGAAGCCCCATTCGGTTCGAATCCTGTGATGCCAGTATTCCGCCAAAGCTTCAGCCATTTCGACTCCAAGGCCATGGAGCAGAAGATATTCCTGATACTTGTTTTCCTGGAAAAGCCTGGCAGTTGTTTCGGAAACCTTTTTCCCCATTGTGACAATATGAAAGGCTGCATAGTCGACTTCGTCCGAATCAACCGGTCTAAAGAAATCTGCGATGCAGAGATAGGGTTCTTTCTTCTGACGGGGAAAGGTGAACCTGGTAAGTTCTCTGGATTTCTCGACATCTTCGAATATAACCAGGTCATTTCCCTGGGAGCCTGCCGGGAAATAACCATAAGCTACCTGAGGTGTGAGAATCTGTTCAGCCTTGGCTTTATCTAACTGTTCCCGAAGGATCGACCGAATTCGAGTTTTGAATTCGGCATCTGTTTCGCCATTGGTAGGTCTGAATCCCCATTGATGTCTAAATATTGCGGTTTCGTTCAAGAACCGGGCAATCTCGTCGATAGGAATACCTTTGACTATTTGAGTTCCGATAAAAGGCGGAACGAATATTTTATTGTCAGAAACGACTTCGGGAGACCTGGTTGGCGCGTCTTCGGCCATTTTAATTTCTGAATCTCTCTGCGACTTACGCAGCGGCAACTTGCGTTCAGATATGACTTTTCCAAACTCAGGCTCGTCAAGACCATCATTTTTTATTTCTATTAGGCGGTCCATGGTGTGAAGCCCTTCAAAGGCATCCTTGCCATAGAACAATCGTCCCTTGTAAACCTGACGGAGGTCCCGTTCCACATACGTTCGTGTCAGTGCCGCTCCACCCAGGATGACTGGAATTGACTCAAGTCCGCGCTGGTTTAATTCCTCCAGGTTCTCTCGCATGATCAAAGTGGACTTCACGAGCAGACCGCTCATTCCGATAGCATCAGCTTCAACTTCGACAGCTTTTTGGATCATCTCTGTTATTGAGACTTTGATGCCCAGATTGAACACCTCATATCCGTTGTTGGTGAGGATGATGTCTACCAGGTT
>JAKBSX010000597.1 GCA_021844725.1 Actinomycetes bacterium
CGATCTTCCATCGACATCCTGCGAGAAACTTGGAGCACCTATCTCGATCCAAGTCAGAACCCCGCTGAGATACGGCCCTGGGGTTCTAAGTGTATCATCAATGCCTGCAAAGAGTTCAAGTACATCAACGAATTTGCCAAGCGCACGCGCCTGGATAAGAAAGTGTATGAAAAAGTCGCTGCCAAATGGCAAGAGCTTGGATTCAATGGTGTGGCTCCCCACATCGAGTATTTCGAAGAAGAGGACGTATAGTCCTCCAATGAGTTGATAATAATAGAGTGGATCTACCTCCCGGCAAAGATGGCACGTTTCTTTGTTTGTTAGTAATTGAGGTCTAGATTTGTCATGGCGACTAATTTGCCAAGGTGGTATGGCAGCTAGTGGTGAAGTCGAGGTTGCGCGGAAATAGATACTGTTGGTAAATGCAGGTTATTGACAGGTTCTGTGTTTCCAACCTGAATGTGACTTCTGATAGCGGTGACATGGATTGGAAGTCCTGAAATGACGTGTTTTGCGGGGATCGGAACACGATTTATTGATTTTCAGCTTGGGAAGAGGGTGGAAATGGCACAGGGGTTCAGGGATTATCTCGATTTTATGGAGAGCAAGCACCAATCGGAGGTCTTGCATGTGGACGGGGTGGTCAATCCCGCCGATTTTGATGTGACGACCGTTTTGACTCATTTGGAGAAGCAAGGAAAGTATCCAATGACGCTTTTCTCCAACTGTCTCAACCTCAAGGGTGAGATATCGCGCTTTCCGCTGGCAACCAACATCTATGCTTCACGCAAGCGGTGCGCTTTGGCACTTGGACTCGAGGCTTACCAGAGCGGACTTCCACTTGGCATTGAATATGCTCGGCGTGAGGCTGGCAGAAAAACGCCAGTCGAAATACCAAGATCGCAAGCCCCGGTATGCCAGATCGTAAAGGTGGGGGATGAGGCCGATCTTGGGGAATTTCCCATCGTCAAACACCACTACATGGACGGCGGACCGTATATCGACATGACTCCGGTGATGAAAGACCTGGACAGCGGCTTCTATAACATCGCGTTTCTGCGCACCATGTACAAGGGGCCGCGAAAGCTCGGCCTTCACATGTCACCCAGGCACAACTGGCAGATAGTTAGGAAGAACGAAGAGAAGGGCCGCGGCACCCCGGTGACACTCGTGGTGAGCCACCACCCGGCCTTCTATCTAGGCGCGCTGAACGTCTCACCCTTTGGCGTGGACGACTACGAACTGGTCGGCTCAATTATGAACGAGCCGCTCCGATTGACTCCCTCCGCCACATGGGGAAGTGATTTCATGATTCCGGCCGATGCGGAGATCGTTGTCGAAGGAGAGGTTCTTCCCAACGTCCGCGAAGTCGAGGGGCCTTTCGGAGAGTTTCCAGGAACCTTCGGCCCTCAGCGCGCACGGTGGGTAATCGATATCAAGGCAATCAGCTACCGTGAAGATGCCGTGTATCAGGATATTTTCGTAGGGCACAAGGACAATTGGACTCTGGGTGCAATTCCCAAAGAAGGGACAATATTCAACCGGATAAAGGGAGTGGTACCAACTATTCGAGGCCTTCACATGCCTGATTCGGGCGCTGGAAGGTTCAATTGCTACATCTCCATAGCCAAGAAGGTGAACGGGGAGAGCAAGCAGGCTGCCATGATCGCACTGGGCGAGTGTGACTTCGTCAAGAATGTGGTCGTCGTCGACGAGGATGTCGATCCATTCAACGAGCAGGAGGTAATGTGGGCTGTCGCAACCAGAGTCCAGGCTTCACAGGATGTGGACATCATCAAGAACGTCAAAGGCAATACACTTGATCCCTCACAGATCGACGATGTTATGACCGACAAGATGATCATCGATGCTACAAAGCCCCTGGGCCGTCCTTTTGCCGAGCGAGTGAGAGTTCCTGACGAATCGCTCGAGCGTGTAAAGCTGGAGAATCTTGTAAGCCAGGACGAACTAGAAAAGTTAGCAAGGGGATAAGTCAAGATGGTCAAGCTTTTCGATGCAGTATGTCCGCAGTGCAAAGGCAGGTTTCATTGCCATTGGGAGGACTTGAGGCATAAGGAGTACAAGCTGTTGTGTCCTTTTTGCGGGACTTCTTTTGCTCAAGAGGAAAGCCCCCGCATAATAGAGTAGTTAAGTTCTTGTCATGTCGTTAACGGATAAGTGTGGCCTTGACGTACCTGTTCGATCCTATATCCCAGGTAGCCTGAAACCTGTAAAGGACCTAGCTCATTGCCTAATTAGCGGCGAATCACATTTTTCGGAGCCTCCAATATCTCGATGAGTTTTACTAGGAGCATGAGTCCGAATCAGTTTCGGGTTTCGGACTGATTTTTCTATCTCACCCATTTATTGGCTATATCGCCGACAAACAAACCAATAAGAACGCCTGAACGGCATGCGATGCAGGTTCATTGAGGCGGTTTTGGGGTATTTCCTCTTTATGCCAGTACTATCACTGCGTTTTGACGTGAGTTAGCCAGTTTTCTCAAGTTGTGGCAAATTGTATGCAGTGTCCATTCCCCGCTGGCTCCAGCAAGTCCACGTAAGCGGAGTTGGCCAGCGTGCTGTTTTACTTTCATCTGGCCAAAGGCGGGCTCAACTATTGCTTTTCTTCTGGCGTAATCTTTACGTCCTTGTTTGGTCCGAAGACGCCTCGCCATGCGCTCTTTGTCGGTTGCGTTACTAGGAATCCGTCCTCGTGGGGCATCAGGTACACGTTCGTTGTGCTTGAGCCTTCCGGTTGCAATAAGTGCGTTTATCCCTTGATTGTCGATCTGTTCTAAGTTTTCCGCTGAGCAGTAGCCTGCATCTAAAAGGACAACCCTTGCTGTGTCATCGATGCCAATTGATTCGAGGTTTTCCTTGGTATTTGCAATCATTGGCATGAGTTGGTTCACATCGCTAGCTGCCTGGGTTATCTCTGCTGAGATGATCACCTGGGAGGCTTCATCTACTACAGCCTGGCCGTTATAGGCGTAGTTGAATCCATCGTTAGTCTTCATCATTCTTGACTCTGGATC
>JAKBSX010000598.1 GCA_021844725.1 Actinomycetes bacterium
ACCGCAGGTTGAGGGAAAAGAAATATTGCAAGAAGGCTCAGGCAAGGAATCAATCTTGAATCACGTGATTTGCGTCATATCGTGGCGTCCTTGTAAAATTTCTGGAGGCGACATCAGTTGAGAGCCAAAATGGTCTTTGGATCCACGCTGTTTGCATTCCTACTTTTGTTTGCAGCCGCAGCAAATGCACACACGGCCTTTGGATACACTCCTCAAAGAGGTGATTTCTTCAACTACTCAGAGACTACTACGGTGAACAATGGCAACGGGGTGTATACTGGATACACCGATCAGCTTGACACAACCGGAATGGAGCAAGTGAATTCAGTTAATGGAAGTATCGCGTCGACCCATTACAACTACTCCTACAAATACAGCAACAATCAAGGGAATTCTACGTCAGGTTCATCTTCTGGCAATTATACGTGGTCGGTAAGCACATTCACCTATGTCAACGGAACTGACAATGAAATTGGATTCGGAGGAATTTCTTACTCCAAACCGCTATACGTTTGGTTCGCTGTCAACTCTTCGCTGGAAGTTGGAAGTACCTTCTATGTCCTGAATTCTCAATTTACGGTACTTTCAAAGAACTATACTTTGTATTTGCCAACAGAAAACAGATACGTGCAGACCATTCGAACAGAGGGGACTGGTCAGTATCAACGCAACGATTCGTACGGCATCTTTACGGCATCATACACGTGGTACGAATATTTTGACCCAACCACGGGATACATTGTGGCTTACAACTATGTTGAGCAAGATACAGGCCAATATCAGGGACAGACTGGAAGCTTCACCTATACCGACGATCTCTACGTGACGTCCACCAGCTACTCGTTGACTGCTGCAAGCCCAACAACCAGTTCTACTGCTACAACAACTTCACATGGAAACATAACGGTGCTTCCGACTTTTCTTGTGTCCCTTGTGGTATTGGCAGGAATCGTCTTGATTATCGGAGTTGTTGTTTATGCGGCGACAAGAAAGAGTAGAGAGCGTCTTCCAAAGCACCCGTACACTTCCACTCCCAGTCAACCTTCAGCACCGTTCCAGTCCAAGATCGATTTAGGATCCAAACCCCCCGAGCAGGTTGTGATAAGAGAAGTTGCCAAAGTGAATTGCAAGTATTGCGGCACGCTAATTCCAACTACGGCTGAGAGATGCCCTTACTGTGGTGGACCGAGACAGTGAGACCTTCAACGCGGTGTCAAGAGTATATGAGTGATAACCTTTGAACAAAGCAATTTCTCAAAGGGCCCCGATAAAACTGAGAGGCATTCCCATCGAGCTCGAGATGTACGAAGCCGCCGGGACAATCACAAACAAGTATTTTCAAAATTTCACAATGCCCCAGTTCGAAAAATTGTATCTCCCTGACAGCCTGAGACCTTTCGCGGATGTAGAACCAACGGGGACAAAGGAGCTTCTGATTGATGACAATAGGAGTGCCGTGAGCAGAGAACCATACATGGCGATTGATGGAACTGACTTTTACTTCTCCGTCAAAGGAATAGGATCGACCACCAGCCCGTTCAGTCGGCAACTCTTCAGGAGAGAGGAGATCTGCAGCCTTCTTAGAAACCAAAGCTTGAAGAACCGCATCAACAACGCAAAAGAGAAGGAAAAGTTTCCAAGATATCTCACAGGGGAATTGTGGTCAAGAGGATGTCCATACGGCTCGCAGGGACTAGAATTCTCATCCATCGCAATGAAGGCTGCAGAGATGTCAGATGCGAGCACTACTTCCATTCATGGATTCAGGATTGCGCCCCTAGTCAAGATTTTGAAACTACCCAAGACGCTGCAAGACGAAATCACTCAGGTATATTGGTACAGGAGGTTCAGACAACAGATGGTTCAGGAAGCAAGGCTGATTCCATCAAACGTCAGGATATATTTCCATTTGGAGCCAGGGCGCGCCAATGATTCTTGTAACCAGCGAACCATTGAATCCCTCAAGTTGCGCTTCATTAAGCGTAGCATGAAACTGCTTTAACTTATTTTCGTACTCGTCTCTGGAGAATTCTTGTTTTCTACGATGCCAGAACACATATGCAAGCATGGACTGTCTATGATAATTGCTTCCTTTTTGGCGTTTCCCTAGAATAGTCAAAACAACTTTCGCGAAGGCAAGCGAATGACGATTTTAACTCGTCTATCATTCGGATTGCGTCTCAGGACTGGCATAGAGGAATAGCTTTCCGACGATTTTCTCTCCGGCTTTAGCAACATGACTTGTAGACGCGGTGTTTGACTCAGCAACTTCGTTGATTAGAGTGCGCACATGCCTTGACTTGAGGTATAGCAGTCTCGCCTGTAAGATATCACTCATTATTCCTCGCCTTCTGAATTGCGGCTCGACATATACGCTGTGCGACCTCGCTATACCATCGACAATGCTCATCCACGCAATTCCAACGATTCTGTTAGCCATCTTTACAACGAAGCACTTGTCGCCATTATTTAGGGCAACACTTACCCACTTTTTGTTTGTTTCGGGCTGTGTTAGCATCATGAATTCTTCAATCTCCTTCACGTCCTGATCCAAGCTTACCAGGTGTTTGAATCTGTAGTTTGAATGCCTACTCAAAGACGCACTGAGGGATGACGAGGTCGTTGATCTTCATCGTACTCCCGATAGCCTCGAGCTGGTCATAGGAAACGTCCTCGGTGAACAGAGACTAACCAAGAAGTTTACGATTTTGGATTGGTGAGAGAAAATTGCAAGAATTGAAAGGAGAAAATCCGTGAAGCGCCTATGAGTATCAGCATCCAGGAAGTGAGAATAGAGACAATGGATGAACAGCTTAATGGTTTACCTTCTGGTCTGTCGTTCTTTGATCCTCTACTTCATCACGAGGTTAAGGAGACTCTTGAATCTGGTGGCGAAGTGTTCGTCTCCATAAGCTCTGAAGGGGAAAAGAATGGCTTGTTCATTTATGACGACTACGAGGAGACTGGAACTATATTCACGAAATCCAGAGAAGTTTTCGATCGCTTCTACAAACTCAAGTCGTCGAGTTA